>NZ_LEKG01000098.1:0-26785 GCF_001029515.1 Micromonospora sp. RV43
GGGCGGCGGCGGGGTGGGGGGACCGATAACGATCATGTAACGGGCGCGAACCTTTTCCGGGGCTTCACTGCTCTCTCTCGGCATCGGCCCGCCGGGGCCAGGAGAGGACGTCGGATGAAGCTGGTGTGGAGGCGGGCGATAGAGGCCCGTGGGCTGCTGCTCGCCGCCGCTGTCGCGGCACTCGTCGCGGTCGCGTTGGTCACCGGGCTCTCCGACTACAACCGCCGTGCGGTCGAGGCGGGCGCTCGCGCGGTGCTCGACGCCGCCCCGGCCGAGGAACGCAGCCTGCTGATCAGCGGCTCCGGTGGTGCCGACGCCGCCGCGTTCGCCGAGCGGGACCGGGCGGTACGGGCACAGTTCGCGAACGGGCTCGGCGGCGCTCCGGTCACCGTGGCCGGGACCCGCTCCGGTACCGGGCGGGAGCTGACCGGTGACGTGGGCGCCGCCCGTACCGACGACGATCCGATGTTCGCCAACCTGGCCACGCTCGACGACCTGCCCGCGCACGCCGAGCTGGCCGCCGGGGCGTGGCCGGTGCCCGGCAGCAACCCGTTGCAGGTGACGTTGCCGGAGAAGGTGGCCGCGCAACTGAGCCTGGAGGTCGGGGAGCGGGTGCCGCTGTACGACCGGGGCGCGGAGCGCGCCGGCACGGTGGTGGTCGTCGGCACGTGGCGGCCCCGGGACGCCGCCGAGGCGTACTGGCGGCTCGCCCCGGGGGTGGGGGAGAGCCAGGGCGACGCGGAGATCACCTCGTACGGGCCGTTCGCGCTCGACCCGGCCGACTTCGCCCGCACCTTCCCGGGTTCCACCTCGGCGGCCTGGGTGGTCGACCCCGACCTGGTGGCGGTCGAGCCGGCCCGGCTGCCCGCCGTGACCACAGCGCTGGACGAGATCACCGGGAAGCTGCCCGAGGCCACCGGCCTGGGCTCCTCGACACAGCAGGTCAGCCACCTGGACCGGCTCGTCGACCGGCTCAGCCGGGCCGACCTGGTGGGCCGGTCCGCGCTGCTCACCCCGCTGCTGCTGATCGTGGTGCTCGGCGGGTACGCGCTGGTGCTGGTGGCCGCGCTGCTCAACGAGGACCGGCGGGCGCAGACCGCGCTGCTGCGGGCCCGGGGCGCGGCCCGGGGGCAGATCGCCGGGCTGGCCGTACGCGAGGCGACGCTCGTGGTGGCGCCGGCGCTGCTGCTGGCCCCGGCGCTGACCGGGCAGGCGATCCACTACCTGGGCGCGGACCTGGGGCTGGCCGACGGCGACCTGGCCCGGGTGTGGATGGTCGCGGTCGGCGCGGCGGTGGGCTGCCTGCTCGCCATGGTGCTGCCGGCGATGCGCCGGGCCGGCACCTACGTCGCCGACATGGCGGCCCGGTCCCGTCCCTCCCGGGGAGCGGCGGTGCAGCGGGCGAGCGTGGACATCGTGCTGGTCGCGCTCGCCGTGCTCGCCTGGACCCAGCTGCGGCAGTACTCCTCGCCGCTGGCCGGCGCGAACGGCAGCCTCGGCATCGACCCACTGCTGGCCGCCGCGCCCACCATCGGCGTGCTGGCCGGTGCGGTGATCGCGCTGCGGCTGCTGCCGCCGACCACCCGGATCGCGGAACGATTCGTGGACCGCCGGACGTGGAACGCCACCATGTTCGGCATGTGGCAGGCGGGCCGCCGCCCGCACGCCGGTCCGGTGCTGCTGCTCGCGCTCGCCGTCGGCGGCAGCACGCTCGCCTGGTCGCTCGTCGCCTCCTGGGAACGCTCGCAGCGCGACCAGGCGCAGCACACGGTCGGCGCGGACCTGCGGCTGACCGAACGGGACGGCACCGCCCCCGCGGACCGGGCCGCCCAGCTGGCCGCCGTACCCGGCGTCGACCGGGTGCTGCCGGCCTGGCGCGACGACGTACGCCTGGGCCGTGAGGCTCGGCCGGCGACAGTGGTGGCGTTCGACGCCGCCGCCGCGAAGGGGATGATCCGGCTCGACGACGCCGGCGGTGACGCGTCCACCGGCACCCTGCTGGACCGGCTCGCGAACGGCCGGACCGCGCCGGCCGGCGGCGTTGTGCCGGAGGGGGCGAAGACGCTGTCCGGCACCGTCCGCACGCCTGTCGACAGCATGTACGACCGGCCCCGGGTGACGGTGACCGCGTTGTTCACCACCGACGCCGGGGCCACCTGGCGGGTCCGGCTGGCCGAGGCCGACGGCGACGGGAAGCCGGTGCGCTTCTCGGTGCCGGTGCCCGACAGCGGCGGCGCCCCGCTGCGCCTGGCCGGCTTCGAGGCCGACGGCGGCGACGCCACCGGCAGCTCCTACCGGCTGCTCCTGGACGAGCTGCGGCTCACCGACGCCGACGGAGGGGTCCTGCCGGTGCCGGTGGAGGGATCCTGGCGGGTGATCGACCCGGGCTCCGGGCCGCGCGGCACCGCCAAGGCGAGCCCGACCCGGATCGACGGGACGCAGGGCTTCGACGTGCCGGCCGGGCTGTTGCAGTTCGCCCGGGTGCCCTCGTCCCGGTTCGCGCTGGTGCCGCAGGCGCCGGACCGTCCGGTGCCGGTGCTCGTCACCCCCGGCGTCGCCGCCGCGATGAGCCTCAAGACCGGCGACACCGTCAAGCTGTCGGTCGCCGAGGTGACGGTCGAGGTCACTGTGGTCGGCCAGGTCGCCGCGATCCCCGGCACCGGGGGCGACGGGGTGCTGCTGGACCTGCCCACCGCCACCACGCAGCTCCTCGAACGCAGCGGCGGCGTCCGGCCGGTGGCCGAGTGGTGGCTGGGCACCACGCCCGGCGGGCACACCGCCGCCGCTGACGCGCTCGCCCCGACCGGCGGCACGGTGCTGCTGGACCGCCGTGCGGTGGCCGCGGAGGCCGCCGAGGACCCGTACTGGCAGGGCGCGCGCACCGGGCTGCTGGCCGCCGCGCTCGGCTCGGTGCTGCTCGCCCTGGTCGGCCTGGCGGTCGACGTCTGGGCCACCACCCGGCGCCGGCTGACCGAGTTCGCCGTGTTCAACACGCTCGGCGCGAACACCCGGCTGCTGGCCCGCGCGTACCTCGCGGAACAGACGTTCCTGGCCGCGATCGGCGTCGGCGTCGGGATGCTCGTCGGCGCCCTCGTCGCGGCCACCATGGTGCCGCTGGTGATCCTCACCCCGGCCGCCGGCCGGCCGGTGCCCGAGGCGGCCTTCACAGTGCCCTGGCTGCCGATCGGGACGACAGCCGCCGGGCTGCTGCTCGCCGCGCTCGCCTTCGCCGCCCTCATCACCACAGGCATCCGCCAGCGGGTCGCCGCCGCGCAGCTCCGGATCGGAGGAGAACGATGAGCCTTCCTGGTGCCGCGCGCCGGGTACGCGCATACGGAGGGCAGTTCCTGCTGCTCGCCGTCCTGACCCTGGTGACCGCCCTGCTGATCACCGGCGTGCCCCGGGTCGCCGACCGGCTGACCGGGCAGGGGCTCACCGAGTACGTCGCAGGGCAGCCGGTGGCCCGCCGCGACCTCACGTACAGCACCGCGCCGACCGCGTTCCCGCCGTCGACCCGGACCGCCGTGACCGGTCACGCGGCCGAGCTGGCGGGGATCGAGGAGGCGATGCCCGCCGAGGTACACGACGCCATCGGTGAGCGCTGGTACGTCGCCCAGAGCGTGCCCGGGCGGCTGCGCGGCCCGACGCTCGCCCCCGAGAAGGGGCTCATCGACGTGCACCTGCGCGCCGGAACCGGCATCAAGGAGGCGGCCACGCTGGTCGACGGGCGGTGGCCGGAACGCCCCGTCGCCCCGGCCCGCACGGTCGAGGTGACGCTCGCCGAGACGATCGCCGGCACGCTCGGCGTGAAGACCGGCGACCGGTTCCTGCTCCTGATCCTCGACCAGGACGACAACGTGCTCAAGTCCCTCCCGGTCGCACTGGTCGGCGTGTGGCGGCCGAACGACCCGGCCGACGGCGTCTGGGACACGCTTCCGTCGATGCTGAAGCTCACCCCGCCCGAGGGCGACGGCGACCCGTTCGTGGGCGTCGCCTACACCGCCGACCGGGGCGTCGACGAGGCCGTCGCGACCGGCTGGCCGGTGAGCTTCGGCTGGCGGTACCGGATCGCCCCGGACCGGCTCGAACCGGGCCGCCTCGACGCGCTCATCGCCGGTGTCGACGGGCTGGAGCGCAGCCGTCCCGCCGTGGCGACGCTCAGCCAGGGCGTGGACATCCCGCTGCGGCGCTTCGCCGACTCCCTCGCGGCCGCGCAGACCCTGCTCGCGGTCATCGCCGCCGGGCTGCTCGCCACGCTGGCCGGGCTGACGCTGCTCGCCGCCCGGCTGGCCGCGCGCCGCCGCCGCGCCGAGTTCCACCTGATCCGGGCCCGCGGCGGCTCGACCGGCGCGGTGCTGCGCCGCGGCCTGGCCGAGTCGCTGCTGGTGCTGCCGGCCGCGGCCGGGATCGGCTGGCTGCTCGGCGGGCTGCTGCCCGGCACCGGTGCGTCGTGGCGCTGGGTGGTCATCGCCGGGCTCCTGGCCACGCTGCTGCCGCCGCTCGCCGCGCTCGCCGTCGGCCGCCGGGCCGGTGGCCGCGCCGACCTGGGCGGCCGGTCACCCGCCGTCCGGCTCACCGTCGAGGTGGTCGTGCTCGGGCTCGCCGTGCTCGGCGCGTTCCTGCTGCGCCGCCGCGGGCTCACCGCCGGCTCGGTGGACCCGCTGCTGGTCTCCGTACCGGTGCTGCTGGCGATCGCGGCGGCGCTGCTGGCGCTGCGCGCGTACCCCTGGCCGTTGCGGCTGGTCAGCCGCGTCGCCGCCCGGGCGCGTGGCAGCGTCGCGTTCCTCGGCACCGCCCGGGCGGGCCGGGCCGCGAGCACCGGGCCGCTCGTCGTGGTGGTGCTGGCCGTCGCCACCGCCGCGTTCTGCGGCGTGGTGGCGACCGGCATCGAGACCGGCCGGGACACCGCCGCCGCCCAGGCCGTGCCGGGTGACCTGCTGGTACGCGGGGAGCGCTTCACGCCGGACACCGCGGAGAAGCTGGCCGGGCTGCCCGGGGTACGCGCCGTCGCGCCGCTGCTCACCGTGCCGGCCGAACGCCCGTACGCCGACCGCGCCGGACGCCCCGCCCCGATCACCGAGCTGCGCGTGGTGCTCGTGGACGGGGAACGGTTCGCCGACGTGGCACGGCAGGCCGGCGTACCGGTGGACGTGCCCGACCCGGTGTGGGCCCGCACCGACGGGAGCACGCCGCTGCCGGCGCTGGTGTCCCCGGCGGTGGCCGAGGAACTGGCCGACGCCGGGCTCGCCGACGCCCGGGGCGAGCGGCCCGCCTGGCTGGACGTGCAGGGCAACCGGCTGCCGGTGCGGACCGCCGCCACGGTCGACGGGTTCGCGCTCGTCGGCGAGGGCGTACGCCGGTTCGTGGTGCTGCCGTGGCCGGCGTTGCCGGCCGACGCGCCGCACCAGCTCGCGCCCACCGGTTTCGTGCTCGCCGGGTCCGGCGTGGACGCGGCCGAGGTGGACCGGGTGGCGCGGGACGGGCAGCGGCGCTACCTGCGCATCGGCGGTGTCGACGCCGGGGACAAGGCCCGTGCGCCGGAGGTGACGACCCGGGCGGCCGTGCGCGCCGACCTGGGCGGCACCGGCGTGAACGGCCTGCTGGTGTTCGGCTTCGTGCTCGGCGCCGGAGGCGGCGCCGCGCTGGGGCTGCTCGGACTCGCGCTCGCGGTGCTCGCCGGGGCCCGCTCGCGCGGGCAGGTGCTGTCCCGGCTGCGCACGATGGGCCTGTCCCGCCGGCAGTGGCGCGGCCTGCTGATGGTGGAGCTGACGCCGCTGGTGCTGGTGTCGGTGCTCACCGGGGCGGTGGTCGGCGCGTTGCTGCCGCTGCTGCTCACACCGGTGCTCGGGCTGCCCGCCTTCACCGGGGGCGTGGAGGTGCGCCCGAGTTTCGAACCCGGCCTGGTGGCCGGGGTGTCGGTCCTGGCCATGCTGGCCCTCGGCTTCGCGATCACCGTGGAAGCCGTGAACAACCGCCGGTTGCGCCTCGGCGAGGTGCTGCGGCTCGGAGAGGAGAGCTGACATGACCGCGACCGCTTCCGGCCACCCGGGCCCGGCGCGTCTCACGCCGCGTGACGAACCGTCGTCGGCCGTACCGGACCTGGCGTCGCTGCAACAGCGCGCCGCCCAGCGGGCCGCCGAACGGGCCGGCGGGCGCGACCGGCTGCGCGGGCACATCGTCTGCGACGGCCTGGTGCGCATCTTCAAGACCGAGGGCGTCGAGGTCGTCGCGCTCCAGGGCCTCGACCTGGTCATCGACCGGGGCGAGCTGGTCGCGATCGTCGGCGCGTCCGGCTCCGGCAAGTCGACGCTGCTGAACATCCTGTCCGGGCTGGACACCCCGACCGCCGGCATCGCCCGGGTCGCCGACTACGACCTGCTGTCGCTGTCGAACAAGCGGCGGCTCGCGTACCGGCGGGACGTGGTCGGGTTCATCTGGCAGCAGACCGGCCGCAACCTGCTGCCGTACCTGACCGCGCTGGAGAACGTGGAACTGCCGATGAAGCTCGCCGGACGGGCCGGCGGCGGGCGCAAGCGGCGGGAACGGGCCCGCGAGCTGCTGGACATGGTGGGCGTCGGCTACTGCGCGGACCGCCGGCCGGGCCAGATGAGCGGCGGCGAGCAGCAGCGCTGCGCGGTCGCCGTGGCGGTCGCCAACGACCCGGAGATCCTCTTCGCCGACGAGCCGACCGGTGAGCTGGACGAGGCCACCGGCGCCGAGGTCTTCGCCGCGCTGCGCACCATCAACGCCGAACTGGGGGTCACCATCGTGGTGGTCACCCACGACCACGCCGTGGCCGGCCAGGTCCGCCGTACCGTCGCGATCCGCGACGGCCGGACCGCCTCCGAGGTACGCCGGACCGCACGCGTCACCGCCGACGGCGGCACCGAGATGGTCAGCGAGGAGTACGCGGTGCTCGACCGCACCGGCCGGATGCAACTGCCGGCGCAGTTCGTGGAGGCGCTGTCCCTGCGCGACCGGGTCCGGCTCAACCTGGAACCCGACCACGTCGAGGTGCGCCCCGGCGACCGGACGCACGCCGAGGAGAGTGAGTGATGACCGACCAGACAGTGGTGCTGCCGGCGGAGCCGGGGACGGCCGTCGACGACGTGGTCCGGGTCGAGGGGGTGAGCCGCACCTTCGGCAAGGGGGAGCACGCCGTGCACGCCGTACGGGACGTCTCGTTCACTGCGGGACGCGGCGAGCTGGTCGCCGTCCGGGGCCGCTCCGGCGCCGGCAAGACCACGCTGCTGAACCTGGTCGGCGGCCTGGACCGGCCGGACGCCGGGCGGATCCGGGTGGCCGGGCACGACGTCACCGCCGCGGGTGAGCGGGAGCTGCTGTCGCTGCGCCGGGGCACCATCGGGTTCGTGTTCCAGACGTTCGGCCTGGTGCCGATCCTGTCCGCGGCGGAGAACGTCGGGGTGCCGCTGCGGCTGGCGAAGGTGCCGGCGGCCGAGCGGGAGCAGCGGGTGGCGGTGCTGCTGGAACTCGTCGGGCTGGGTGGGCACGCGGCGCAGCGCCCGTACGAGCTGTCCGGCGGCCAGCAGCAGCGGGTGGCGGTGGCCCGGGCGCTGGCTAACGAGCCGGACCTGCTGATCGCCGACGAGCCGACCGGTCAGCTCGACTCCGAGACAGGGCGGTCGATCATGGACCTGCTGCGTGCTGTGGTGCACGCCCGGGGCATGACCGCGCTGGTCGCCACGCACGACCCGGCGCTGATCGAGCTGGCCGACCGTACGCTCACACTGCGCGACGGCCGGCTGGTGTCGGAGGACTGATCCGGGTGCCGGGCCGCGCGCCTCCGGGCGGCGGCCCGGTGCCGGGTCAGAGCGCCAGCTTCATGCCCTCGTGGCTGGCCACGAAGCCCAGGTCGCGGTAGAACCGGTGCGCGTCGGCGCGCTGCTTGTCGGTGGTGAGCTGCACCAGCGCGCAGCCGTGCTCCCGGGCCCTGTCGATCGCCCAGCGCATCATCGTCCGGCCCAGACCACGGCCGCGCCGGTCGGAGCGGACCCGCACCGACTCGATCAGGCAGCGTTCGGCGCCGTGCCGGCCCAGCCCCGGGATGTACGTGAGCTGGAAGCAGCCCACCAGTTCCCCGCCGTCGTCGGCGACGATCAGATGGTTGCGCGGGTCGGCGTCGAGGTCGGCGAAGGCACGCTCGTACGCCTCGTCCACCTCGGGCAGGTCGCGGGTACGGCCCAGCACGTCGTCGGCGAGCAGCGCGAGCACGGCGGGCAGGTCGGCGCGGACCGCCTCCCGGAAGATCACCTCGGTCACCGGGCCAGCCTGGCACAGCGTCGCGCGCCGGTGTGGCCCGGGCGGCGTCAGCCGTCGTCCAGCCAGCTCCGCAGCGCCCACCACCAGTGCACGGTCTCCGGCACCGTGCACCGCGCCCCCTCCTCGACCGGCGGCCCGCCGGTCAGCTCCCGCAGCCGCCGCAGCCGGTAGCGCACCGTGTTCGGGTGGACGTGCAGCTCGGCGGCCGTCTGGTCCAGCCGCTGGCCGTGGTGCAGCCAGGCGAGCGCGGTGCCCGCCAGCTCCCGGTGGAACTCGTCGGCCGGGTCGAGCGCGCCGAGCAGCGTGCCGCGCAGCAGTTCGGCCAGCAGCGGCTGGGCGGCGAGCGCGGTCTCCCCGGCCAGGTCGGTGACCTGATGCAGCCCGCGCAGCCGCCGGTTCGCCGCCGTGGCGAGGGCCGCCAGGCAGAGCGCGTACATGGCCGGGGCCCGCGCCAGCGGCTGCGCGGGCGCCACCAGCGTCAGCAGGTCGGCCGGTGCGGCGTCGGGCGGTCGCGGCAGCAGCCCGGCCAGCCGGTCCCCGACCGTGCCGAGCAGGCCGCCCCGCGCGGTGAGCTGCCGGTGCAGCGCGTACGCCCGAACCGGGTCCGGTGGCGCGGCCACCAGGCAGTGGTAGCGCCCGTCCGGCCGCAGCCCGAACCGGGTCAGCTCGGCCGGGGACAGGCCCGCGGGGCCGTCGCGCAGCAGTCGCCGCAGCAGGTGCGCCCGAGCCGCCGCGCCGGTACGGGCCAGCTCCCGCTCAGCGCCGCGGTGCCCGTCGACCACCGCCCGCTCCACCGCCGCGGCGTACCGGCCGATGGTGAGCAGCCCCTCCAGCAGCACCTCGTCGGGGATGCCGGCGGCGCGGCCGTGCCGGACCACCAGTTCCACCGCGCGGTCCCGCCCGGCCTGCACCCCGCGCAGCAGCCCGGCGACGGAGACGCCCTGCGCGGCCCGGTCCGCGCCCAGCCGGCGCGCCTCGGCGAAGTCGCGTCCGGCCGGGTCCTCACGGCGTTCCAGCGCACCGAGACCGCTGGTCAGCAGCAGCACGACCTGGCGGCGTACCTCGTCGGCCGGCAGCCGGGCCACCTCGGGGGAGTCCGCGCGGGCCGCCCGCGCCACCTCGTCGACGGCGGCCGGATCGGCGGACAGGTCGCGCAGCAGCGCGCCGAACGTCGGGGCCTGTCCGATCCGGGTCATCGGCGTCCGCCGCCCTCCGGTTGTCGACGCGGCACAACCGGGCCGCGCGGGCGTTGGCGTCAGGTCCCTAGCCCGGGCGGGCGGCCGGTTGCTCTCCTGGTTGTTACCGCAAGGTAACACCGCTCGCGCCACTGAGAAACGTCGATGTCGTACCGGCTGCCAGGAGGCGTCCATGACACCCGTGCCACAGCACCCGTCCCGTACCCGCCGCCGTGCCGGCCTGGCCGTGCTGGCCGCGCTCGCCCTGGTCGCGCCGGCGCCGCTGGTGACCGCGCCCGCGCCGGCCGCCGCCGCGGCAGCGCTCCAGGAGGTGATGTTCGTCGGCAACAACTGGGACGGCACCGCCGACGTGATCCGGTCCCGCGGCGACTACGCCAGGCTCGGCCGGATCAACGTGATCCCGGACCGCGCCGCGCGGCTGCGCGAGATCTACCTCAACCCGATCAAGCTGGCGTTCTTCCTCGGCATCCGGCAGGGCCCGGGGGAGGGCCACGACCAGCTCATCGACGACATGTACACCACGCCGGACGGCACCGCGCTGGTGGTGTCCCGGCCCAGCTTCGCCGACGTCGTCTCGATCGACCTGGCCACCGGCGCGCTGCGCTGGCGGTTCCCGGTCTCCGGCTACCGCGCCGACCACATGGCCGTCTCGCCGGACGGCACCCGGGTCGCGGTCTCCGCCTCCACCTCCAACACGGTGCACGTGCTGGACATCCGCACCGGCGCGCAACTCGGCTCGTTCGGCGCCGGCGACAAGCCGCACGAGAACATCTACACCGACGGCGGCACCCGGCTGTGGAACATGTCCATCGGCGAGGTAAACACCGACCTGGACGCGCCGTGGCTCGACTGGACCAAGGGCGACCGCCGGATCACCGTCGCCGACACCGGCACGTACCAGGTGGTCAAGGTGATCGACATGCGGGACCGGCTGGACGCCGCCGGCCGCCGGGACCTCTCCGACGCGGTTCGTCCCGCCGTCTTCACCCCCGACGGCAGCCGGCTCTACTTCCAGGTGTCCTTCTTCAACGGCCTGGTCGAGTACGACGTGGCCACCGACCGGGTCACCCGCGTCGCCACGCTGCCGAAGAACCCGGCCACCAGCGAGGACCGCACCACCTGGGTCAACGACTCCCGCCACCACGGCCTGTCGATGAGCCCCGACGGCACCCGGATCTGCGTCGCCGGCACCATGGACGACTACGCCACGGTGCTGGACCGGGCCACGCTGCGGGAGGGGCCGCTGGTGCCGGCGAGCAAGCCGTACTGGGCCACCGTCAGCGGGGACGGCCGGGACTGCGTGATCTCCGAATCCGGCGCGGATCAGGTCACCGCGATCAACTTCGCGACCGGGCAGAAGGTCGCGAGCGTCCCGGTCGGCGACCACCCCCAGCGCGTCCGAATCGGGCACATCGCGGAGGGCTGGACGCCCCCGGCCGCCGGCTGACCGCCGGCCCGGCCGGCGTCCGGACCCCGGCCGCCGGTCACGCCGTCACCGGGCGGGGCAGCGCAGCCCTTCCCGGGGGACGGTGAGCGAGATCAGGTACGCGTCGACCGCAGACGTCACGCACGAGGTCTGCGGGTAGGCGGTGTGCCCCTCGCCCTCCCAGGTCAGCACCCGTCCCACGCCGAGCATCGACGCGAGCGCGGGCGTCTGCTCGTACGGCGTGGCCGGGTCACCGGTGGTGCCGACCACCAGGATCGGCGGGGCGCCGTTCGCCCGGCCGGTCGGATACGGATCCCGCTCGCCCGGCCACTCCACGCAGCCCAGCATCCCCACCGCCAGGGCGGGACCGAACAGCGGATACTTCTGCCGCCACTGCGACTGGAGCGAGCGGACCTGCTCGCGCGACGGCTTCTCGGTCTCGTCGGCGCAGTTGACAGCCAGGTTGGCGTCGAACAGGTTCGAGTAGTGCCCGTCGGGCTCGCGGCCCGCGTACGCGTCGGCCAGCTTGAACACGCCGTCCGGGTCGCCGCCCTGGAGGTCGTCGATCGCCCGGGCCAGCTCCTGCCAGCCCTGCTCGGTGTAGAGCGACGAGATCACCGCGTAGAAGACCCAGCCGGCGGTGGCCTTGCGGCCGTCCTGCGCGCGTACCGGAGAGTTCTTCGCCTTGGCGATCGCGTCGGTGACCGCACCGCGGGCGTCCGGGGCGATCGGGCAGCGGCCCGCGTTCGCCGCGCACCACCTGGTGAAGTTGTCGAACGCCCGCTCGAAGCCCTTCGCCTGGCTCTCCGACCCGGCGATCAGCTTCTGCTGCGGGTCGACCGCGCCGTCGAGCACCAGGGCGCGCACGCGCTGCGGGTAGAGCTGCGCGTAGGTGGCGCCGAGCAGCGTGCCGTAGGAGTAGCCGAGGTAGGTGAGCTTGTCGTCGCCGACCGCCGCGCGGACCGCGTCCATGTCCCGCGCGGCCTGCTCGGTGCCGTAGAGCGGGAGCTGGTCGCCGTACTTCGCGCCGCAGCGCTCGCCGACCCGCCGGTTGAGGCCCACGAAGCCGTCGAACGACGACTGGCTCTCCGGGTCGGGGTCGTAGCCGAAGCTGGCGTCCAGGTCGGCGTCGGAGATGCACTTGACCGGGCTGGACCGGGCCACCCCGCGCGGGTCGAAGCCGACGATGTCGAACCGGTCGGTGATCGCCGTCGGCAGGCCGCCGAACGCCGGGCCGAATGACAGGTAGACGGCGGTGTCGACGCCGGACGCGCCGGGACCGCCCGGGTTGATGACAAGCGAGCCGATCCGGTCGCGCTGCTTGGTCGAGCGGGCCCGGATCAGCGCGATCTCGAACGTCTCACCGGCGCCCGGCCCGGCGGTCGCGCCGGTGGTGGCCCCGGTGCCCCAGTTGCGCGGCACGGCGATCCGGGCGCAGTCGTAGCGCATGTCCGCCGCGCCCCGGCCGACCAGCTCGTCGGGCACCTCCGGGCAGGCCCGCCACTCCGGCGCGGTACCCGGCGGGGCGGCCTCGCCCTTGCTCTCGGCGCGCGGGGCGAACGCCGGCAGCGTGCAGCCGGCGGTGAGCACCACCGCCGCGACGAACGCGGCCAGGACGGGCCGGAACCGGCGGGTCCGTTCGGGGAAGCGGGTCACGTGGGCGCCCTCCATGATCGTGTCGACCGTCAGGCTACGCCCGGCCGCGGGTGTCGCCGACCGTCGCCGCCGGATCGCCGCGCAGCACCTCGTCGACGTCGTAACGGATCGGGCGGTCGAGCTGGCCGTAGTCGCAGGAGCGGGGATCACGGTCGGGTCGCCAGCGCAGGAACCGGGCGGTGTGCCGCAGCCGGTCGCCCTCCATCGCGTCGTACGCCACCTCGACCACCAGTGCCGGACGCAGCGGCTCCCACTCCAGGTTCTTGCCGCCGGTCCACCGGCTCACCCCGCCCGGGATGCGCTGGCCCCGCTCGTGGTCGCCGTGCACCCACGGGTGCTCGCCGCCGACGTCGCGGTAGGGCTCCAGCTCGTCGAGCAGCTCCTTGCGGCGGGCCATGGTGAATGAGGAGCTGACGCCGATGTGGTGCAGCACGCCGTCGTCGTCGTAGAGGCCGAGCAGCAGCGAGCCGATCACCGGACCGGACTTGTGCCAACGGAAACCGGCCACCACCGCGTCCATCGTGCGGGCGTGCTTGACCTTGAACATGAGCCGCTTGCCCGGCTCGTACGGCAGGTCGGCCGGCTTGACGATCAGCCCGTCCAGCCCGGCGCCCTCGAACACGTCGAACCAGCGGCGGGCCGTCTCCGGGTCGGTGGTCACCTGCGTCACGTGCACCGGCGGGCGCACCCCGGACAGCGCCTGCTCCAGCCGCTCCCGCCGCCGGGGATAGGGCTGGTCGACGAGCAGCTCGTCGTCGATCGCCAGCAGGTCGAACGCGACGAAGTCGGCCGGGGTGGTCTCGGCCAGCAGCTTCACCCGGGAGGCGGCCGGATGGATCCGCTGGGCCAGCAGCTCGAAGTCGAGCCGAGGCTGCCCACCCGGGCCGTCCCGGCGGATCACGATCAGCTCGCCGTCGACCGCGCACCGGGCCGGGAGCTGCCGGCGGGCCTGCTCGACCACCTCGGGGAAGTAGCGCGTCATCGACTTGCCGCCCCGGCTGGCCAGCTCGACCTCGTCGCCGTCGCGGAACACGATGCAGCGGAAGCCGTCCCACTTCGGCTCGTAGGTCAGACCGGCGTCGGTGGGCAGCTCGGCGACGCTCTTGGCGAGCATCGGCTCGACCGGAGGGTTGATCGGCAGGTCCACGGCGACCAGTCAACCAGACCCCACCGACAGTGGTGAGGCAGATCACCGCCGGTGGCCGGGTGGCGTGTCCCGTCCCGGCCGCGTTCGTCACCGCCGCCCGAATGGTGGAACCGCAGGTCAGAGCTACCGTCGCGGCGTGCCGGAGTGGAGTTGCGAGTGCTGCGGGCGCTGGCGGGTCAGCGTCGAGCTGGTCCGCGGCCGCTACCGCTACCGGCTGTCGCACCGCTACCCGCCGGAGCACGGCGGCGGCGCGAACGTCCTCGGCGAGGTCGGCTCGGTCGCCGAGCTGGAACACCTGCTGAAGCGGTACGCCCCGGTCTCCCTGGCCGATCTCCACGAGGCCGCCTGACCCGGGCCAGGGCGAACCGCCTGTCGGCCGGCACCGAGCGGCGGAACGCCGGGTGACCCCTGGGGCCGGGCATCTCCGGCCCGGGCGAACCGCCGATCTTGGAGTTGTGGCACCTCATAGACTTCGCCGAACGGACATCCTGGGCGCCACAACTCCAAGATCGACGAGAGCGGGCGAGCGAGGGCGAGGGCCGGCGGGCGGGGCGGCGCGCGAGCGGAGGGCGGGCATAGCCTGAGTGGACCGTCCACGGGGGAGGGAAGAAGCCCATGCGGTTCGCCGAGTCCGTCGAGATCGCCGCCGACGTCGACCGGGTCTGGGAGGTGCAGAGCGACGTCGAGCGCTGGCCCGAGTGGACGCCGTCGGTCACCGCCGCCCGTCGGCTGGAGCCCGGTCCGCTGCTCCTCGGCTCGACGGCCCGGCTGGAGCAGCCCCGGCTGCGCCCGGCCGTGTGGCGGGTCGTGGAGATCTGTCCGCCGTACTCGTTCGCCTGGGAGTCGGCGAGCCCCGGCGTGCGCACCCGGGGTGAGCACCGGCTGATCCCGCTGGAGGACGGGCGGACCCGGGCCGAGCTGATCCTGGTGCAGACCGGTCCGCTGGCCTGGCTGGTCGGGTTGCTCGGCGGCTCCACCATGCGCCGCTACCTGCGGCAGGAGGCGGACGGGCTCAGGCGCCGTTGTGCGCGGAACTGACCGAGGCGGACGGCCTCGGGCACCGCTGCGAGGCCCGCTGACCGGGGCCGGAGCGCCCGCTCAGGCGCCGTCCGGAGGTTCAGGGACCGTCTTCTCCAGCACGGCCAGGCGGTTGCCGTTCTCGTCCGGCCGGTGCGCCACCACCCGGTAGCCGCGGCCCGCGTACAGGGACAGGTTCGCCGCGCTGTCCGCGCCGGTGAACAGCGCGAACCGGGTCACCCGGTGCGCGCAGGCGTGCTCGACGGCGTCCAGCAGCCGCCCGCCGACGCCCCGGCCCTGCTGGTCGGGGGCGACCGAGAGGCGGCCGACGTGGGCGGTGTCGCCGTCGAGGCGGGCGCGTACCGAGCCGACCAGGCGGGTGCCGCGCCGGGCGGCGAGCACCACGTCCGGGCCGGCCAGCGCCGCCCGTACCTCGTCCAGCGTCTCGGTCAGCGGGGGCAGGAACACGTCGCGGTAGCGCTGCGCCTCCACGAGGTACGCGGCACGCTGCACGGTGAGGATCTCGCCCGCGTCGGCGGGGCCGGCGGGGGCGATGGTCACGTCGGTCACCGGCTCAGCTCACCACAGCGCTCCCGGGCGGCCGTACGCTGGCGGGGGTGTTCCCATGAGCGTGGAGGTGACAGGCGTGCCGGAGCTGACGTACCCGGAGGTGGGCGCGACGCGCGACGGCGGCCTGCCGGCCGATTACCACCACCTGCGCCACCGGGTCCGGCTGCCGGACGGCGGTTTCCCGGTGGCGGCGGACGCGGTGCTGGGCTGGCGGCTGCACCGCGCCGCCGGCGTGGTGATGCGCGCGGACGCGCCGCGCGCGGCACCCGGCGTTCGGGTCACGCCCGGGCTCGGTGTCGGCCCGGTGCGGCTGTGGGGGCCGACCGAGGTGGTGTGGACGGTGGACGAGCCGGATCGGGCCGGGTTCGGCTACGGCACGCTGCCCGGGCACCCGGAGGTCGGTGAGGAGGCGTTCCTGGTGACCCGGGGCGCCGACGGCGTCTGGTTCGAGGTGACCGCGTTCAGCCGCCCGGCGCACTGGTACGTGCGGGCCGGCGGGCCGGTCGTGCTCGGTTTCCAGCGGGCGTACGCCTGGTGGCTGGGGCGCACGCTGCGGCGGCTGTGCCGGCGGCGCTGAGCGGTCAGTAGCGGGCGAAGGAGCGGATCGGGGCGCGCGGGCCGTACTTCGGCGCCTGCACGCCCGCCGCCTCCAGCAGCACGCACACCCGGCCGCGGTGGCCCCGGAACGGCTCCAGCAGCGCCAGCATCCGGGCGTCGTCGCCACGCGGCTCGCCGGCCAGCGCCCAGGCGACGGTGTTCGGCACGTGGTAGTCGCCGACGCTGACCGCGTCCGGGTCGCCGTACGCGATGCGCACCACCTCGGCGGCGGTCCACGGCCCGATACCGGGGATCGCGGTGAGCCGCCGGGTGGCCTCGGCCGAGTCGGCGCAGCGTTCCAGCCGGTCCGCGACGGCCGCCGCGCGGCGCAGCGTGTCGGCGCGCCGCTGCTCGACCCCGAACGGGTGGAACACCCAGTACGGCGTGGCCGCCACCGCGGCCGGCTCCGGCGGCAGCAGCAGGGGTTGCAGCGGGCCGGGGGCGGGCTCGCGGAAGTGCCGCACGGTGGCGGCGTACGCCCGGTACGCCTCCTTGCCGGTGACCTTCTGCTCGAAGACGGCCCGCAGCAGCCGGGGGAAGATCTGGCCGGTGGCGGGCATCCGCAGCCCGTGGTGCGTGTGCGCGAGGCGGGCCACCAGCGGATGCGCGCCGGCGAGCGCCGCGAACCCGGTCAGGTCGTCGCGCAGCCCGGCGATCCGGTCGGCCCGCTCGACCACCCAGCCGGCGCCCGGGCCGTACCCCTCGGCGGTCAGTTCGCCGGCCTCCGGGCGCAGCGCCAGCGTGGCCGGGCCGTCCGGGGTGCGGGTGGCCCACCAGAACGTGCCGGCGGCGATCCGCGCGCACGGGTCGTACGGGCTGAACGTGAGCGCCCGCACCGACGGGGCCAGGCGGTAGCCGGCCGGCGGGCGCAGCGTACGGCGGGCGTCGGGCGAGGTCACCAGGCCACTCTGCCACGCGGCCCGGCCGTGACGCCGGGCACGCCTGGCCGGGAGGCGGGCCGATGCCGGTGCGGCCCGCCTCCCGGGGTTCGCGACGATGACCGGCCGCGCCCTCCCCGGCGGCGACCGGTCACCGTGTCCTGGTGCGTCAGTACGAGTAGTCCGAGCCGCCACCGGAGGAGCTGCCGGCCGCGGGCGGCGCGACCGCCTTGGGCGTGCCGGTCGGCAGGCAGGTCAGGTTCTTCTTGCCGTTCGGGTCGACCACGAACCAGGTGCCGCCGACGCCCTGGCCCTTCCACTGGCCGGGCTTCTTGTCGCCGATGTAGCGGTAGACCGGCCAGCCGCCGATGGTGAGCTGCCGGGTGCCGTCCTGGCGGGTGATGGTGCCGACCTTGTCGTCGGAGACGCCCTGCAGCTTCGGGTTGCCGTCGGTGAGCGACGGCGGCCAGACCTCGGCGCACTTGTCCACGCAGTTGGACTGCGGCGGATCGTCGGAGTCCTTGTCGAACCGGTACAGCACCCAGCCGTCCTGGTCGGTGACGACGCGGCCCATCCGGGGCAACTTCTTGCCGACCAGCTCGTCGGTGATCTTCACGTTGGCCGGGGGCGCCTTGTCCGCTACCGGCTCCTCCTCGGGAGCCGCCGACGCCTCCGGTTCGGCCGCCGCGGTGGGTTCGGCCGCGGCGACGGCGACCGGCTCGGCCGCGCCCGAGTTCGCCCCGTTGTAGCCTGCTGGGGCGCAGGCCGTAAGTGCGACCATCGCGCTCGCGACGATGACGGTCGTCCGCTTGTGGTGTGCCACGTGCCCTCCTCGTTCTTGGCAGTTCGCCGAGTAGTACGGGCGCGGCGCTGTCAAGGTTGAACCCGCAGGGGTGGCACATTTCACAGTGGACCGATTGAACCGATGGGCGTCGCCGCGCGTGCGTCAGCACGAGGGGGTCCGCCGGCCGGGCACGACACGACGGCGCCGGGTGGCCCAGCCACCCGGCGCCGCTTCGCGTTCGATCAGATGTCGTCCACCGTCACCAGCGTGCTGGCCACCCCGTTCGCGTCGACCGACTGCACCTGGAGCTTGTCGATGTCTCGCACCGGGGTCCACGTGGACGCGCTCAGCTGTAGCGGAAGCTGGTTCTGGTTCGTCCCGTAGCCGCCGACCGGCACCGACCAGCTGGAGATCACCTCGCTGGTGGCGTCCTTGCGGACCACCACCAGCCGGCACGTGCGCGGCCCCGGCAGGCGGCTGAGCTGCACCGCGATCTGCGTGCCGTACTCCTTGCGGGCCAGCCACATCGTCGTCTGCACGCCCGTCCCCGGGTCGGTCGCGTTGTGCTGGTCGCCCTCGATCGGCTCCCCGCCGACGCCCGGGTCGTTCGGGTTGCCCGGCTCGCCGCTCGGCGCGACGCTGGGCGCGGCCGGCGTCGGCACCGCCTGCGGCGGCGCGGGATCGTCGCCGAGCATCCCGGCGGCGACCCCGCTCAGGCCGCCGAACACCACCACTGCCGCCGCTGTGGCCAGCAACTGCCGCACCCGGGTACGACGCCGGTCCCGCCGTACCGCCACCAGCGTCCGGTCCAGCAGCGCCGGATCGGTGTGCGTCTGCTCCAGCGCGGCCATCGCCTCGCCGTCGATGCCGGAGAGCAGCCCCACCACCGGGACCATCGTCTCCAGTTCCGCAGCGCAGGCCCAGCAGGTGGCCAGATGCTCCTCGAACCGCTCCGCGTCCTGCGCGTCCAGCACGCCGAGCGCGTACGCGGCGACGTCCATGTGATCGGCCCGGCTCATTCGGTCACCCCCCTCTCCTGCAGAGCCGTGCGCAGCGCGCGCAGCGCGTAGTAGACCCGCGACTTGGCGGTACCCAGCGGAAGCCCCAACTCCTCGGCCGCCTCCGGCACGGTGCGTCCCCGGAAGTACGTCGCCACCAGGATCTCCCGGTGCGACTGGCTCAGCGTACGCAGCGCGTCCGCTACGGTCATCGTGCGCAGCACCCGGTCGGTGCTGTCCGACTCGGCGAACATGGTGAGATCCCGGTCGTACGTCTCGGGCGGGCGGGCCTGCTCGCTGCGGTGCTCGTCGATGGCGATCCGCCGGGCCACCGTGACCAGCCACGGGCGCAGCGAGCCCTGGCCCTGCACGCCGAGCCGGTGCGCGTTGCGCCACGCCCGCAGCAGCGTCTCCTGCACGATGTCCTCGGCGCGCTGCCGGTCCCCGCCGGTCAGGCGCATCACGAACATCAGCAACGGGCCGGCGTGCTCGGCGTACAGCAGGCGGATCAGCTGGTCGGAGTGGCTGGCCTCGGCGGAGGTCGCCTGGTGGCGTCCGGGAGCGGGTCGCGGCGGCACCGGGTCATTCTGGCGATCGGCGGACCGGGCGTCGACCCCCCGGCCCGAACGCGAGGCGCGCGAGTGTGGTTGTGCCCGGGCGAACATCCACTCGGGCCGCGCCACCTCGCCGTGCCAGCCGGCCGCCACCGCATGCATGCAGACCTCCGCTGTCCAATGACATCAGCCGGCCCCCCACGGGCATGGCCGCCCGGTGATACGCAGCGATCAGCCGATCGGATCAACGTTTGACGGAAAAAATTCCCGGCGGCGGGGGAGTGGAGTCGACGGCGTCCGCGTCGTGGACCACCGCCGCGCCGCCGGTGAAGCGGTCCAGCTCGGCACCGGCGAGCACCCGGCCGGGGAACCAGTCGCCCGCCGCCCGCCGGGTCAGCTCCGGCACCGGCGGCTCCACCCGGGACGCCACCAGCACCAGGTTGCCGTAGCGCCGGCCGCGCAGCACCGCCGCGTCACCCACCAGGCAGGCCCGGGGCAGCACGGTCCGCACCGTCGCGACCTGGGCGCGGGCGTGCCGCAGCGGCGGGCCGTCGGCCACGTTCGCCAGGTAGCTGCCGCCGGGCGCGAGTACCCGGGCCACCTCGGCGGCGTACTCCACCGAGGTCAGGTGCGCGGGGGTACGGGCGCCGGCGAACACGTCGGCCACGATCACGTCGTACGCGCCGTCCCGGCTCGACGTCAGCGTCGCCCGCGCGTCGGCCACCCGGACCTTCAAGCGCGGATCCGACGGCCAGGGCAGCTCACGGCGGACCAGCTCCACCAGCGCGCCGTCCACCTCGGACACCCGCTGCGTCGAACCGGGCCGGGTGACCTGCACGTAGCGGGGCAGTGTGAGCGCGCCACCACCCAGGTGCAGCACCCGCAGCGGCGTCCCGGCCGGCGCCACCAGGTCCAGCGCGGCGGCGAGCCGCCGGACGTACTCGAACTCCAGGTGCGACGGGTCGCCGAGGTCCACATGCGACTGCGGCGCGCCGTCCAGCAGCAGCGTCCAGGAGCCCGCACGGTCGGCGTCCGGCACCAGCTCGGCCCGGCCGGTGTCGACGTCGGCCACCACCCGGTCGGAGTCGCGTCGCCGGCCCATCAGCGCCGCATCCCGCGCGCCGCGGCGGTGAGCACCCGGTGCAGCAGCCGCGCATCGCCGAGCATCCCGCGCAGCCGGCGTTCCAGCCCGGCGATCGGCACCAGGTTCTGCGGGGCGCGCGGATCCTTGTACGGGGTGGAGGCGAACCGGGGCAGCGTCACCAGCGACAGGTCGGCCAGCGCGATCGCCTCCGGCACGGTCAGGTCGGCCGAGCACTCCACCCGCACGATGCCCGCCCACGGCGCGCCCGCGCGTACCGGCAGCCGCAGATACCACGACCAGCCGCCCCACGCCGTGCCCAGCCGGAACACCGGGCAGCGCTCGCCCGGCGCCAGCCCGGTCACCACGGCGGTGAGCCGCCCGTCGAGGTATTGGCTGTGCTGCGTCTTGATGTACCCGAGCGTGCGCGGCAGGTTGCGCCGGCTGCGCAGCGGCCCGTCCACCACCAGCAGGTCGCCGTCGGTTCGTACCGCGTCGGAGACGGCCACCTCCAGCGCGGTCAGCGGCGCCTGCACCGCCGCGGGCAGCTTGCTCAGCTCGCCGGTGCCGCTGACCCGGTGCACCGGGTAACGGACCGTCCCGGCGACCACGTCCTGCGCCGACGGGCTCGCCGTGAACAGGCCACGCCCCACCCGGGCACCGGCCATCTCGGCGGCGCCCCGGTCCAGGTCGCAGCGCACCACACCGGCCGCGTACGAGGCGGCGATGCCGGGGAACGAGCCGCCGTCCTCCTCGGCCGTCCAGACGCTGGCGTCGATCCGGCGCACCCCGTCGACGAGCAGCACCACATCCGGCGCACGTACGTCCGCGCGGGGGCCGATCGCCCGCCAGTCGGTGGCCGGCAGTTCGACGTCGGCGTCGACCTGGGCGCTGCTCGGCGCGGCCGGACCGGCGCCACCGGCCGCCTCGAACGACGCGCCGTACGCCGGATCCCAGGCGTCGACGAAGAACGCCGGCGACGGCCCGGTCACGCGGCGCTCCGCCGGGACGCGCCGGTCACAGGCCGGTCCGTTCCACGCGGGCCGTCCGCGCGTCCTTGCGGACCTCGAACCGGACCGGGATGCGCTCGGCCAGCGCCGGCACGTGGGTGACCACGCCGACCATCCGGTCGCCCCGGGCGGCCAGGTTCTCCAGCGTCGCCGCGACCGTGTCCAGCGTCGCCGCGTCGAGCGTGCCGAAACCCTCGTCCAGGACGATCGACTCCAGGCTGGCGGCGGTGGTGGACATGCCGGCGAGCTGCTCGGACAGCGCCAGGGCCAGCGCCAGCGACGCCTGGAACGTCTCCCCACCGGACAGCGTCCGCACCCCGCGCCGCAGCCCGGCGTCGTGGTGGTCGACCACGAAGAACTCACCCTTGTCGTGCACCAGGTCGTACTGCCCGCCGGACAGCTCCCGCAGGATCCCCGACGCGCCGTCGACCAGCAGGTCCAGCGCCTCGGTGAGCAGCCAGCGCTCGAAGTTGTTCGCCCGCAGGTGCGAGGCGAGCGCCCGCGCCACCCGCGCCTCGTGCTCGTGCCCGGCCCGCTGTTCCCGCAGCTCGGCGGCCTGCTCGCGGCGCTCGTCGAGGCGGCGCAACTCCGCCTCGGCTCGCTCCACCGCCACCGCCACGTCGCGCGGCGCGTCCTGCGGCGCGTCCAGCCCGGCGGCGGTGAACAACGCGGCGATCGCGTCGGCGACCTCGGCCGCGGCCCGCTGCGCCGCCTCCACCGAGTCGGCCAGCCCGTCGCGGTCCGCGCGCCGCGCCTGCGCCTGCTCGCTCGCCCAGCCGGCCAGCGCCGCCCACGCCGCCGCCACGTCGTCGCGGTCGGCGGCCGGCGGACCGAACCGGGCCAGCCCGTCGCGTACCGCGTCGAACTCACGCCAGGCCCGGCGCAGCCGCTCCTGCGCGGCGTCGAGTGCGCCCCGCGCCCGCCGGGCCGCCTCCCGGCCGGCCCGCACCGCGCCGGCCGCCTCCTCCAGCGCGGTCCGCAGCCGCGCGTGCTCGGTCAGCGACTCGCGCAGCCGCTCCGGCGCCGGCGCGTCCGCGAGCTGCTCGTCCAGCTCGGCCAGGCGCGCACCGAGCTGGTCGTGCTGGGTCCGGGCGCGCAGCAGCACCCGGTCGGAGTCACGGGCCGCGGTGTCGCGTTCCTGCACGACCCGCTTGGCCGCCTCGCTCGCCGCCCGCGCCGCCTTGCCCGCCTCGATCGCCCGGCTCACCGCCGAACCCTTCGGCACCGCCGGCACCGTGGTGACCGTCTGCTCGCACACCGGGCACGGCGCGCCGCCGACCAGGTGCGCCCGCAACGCGACCGCCTGGTCGGCGGCCTTCGCGTCCTCGTGCGCGCGGAACGCCGACTCCAGCTCCGTCTCGGCCCGCTGCGCGTCCGCCCGCGCCGCCGCCAGCGCCGCCACCGCCGCGTCGTGCTCGGTCCGCGCCGCGTCCACCGCCGCGCGGACCGTCGCCGCCTCCGCGGTCAGCCGGTCCCGGTCCGCGTACGCCTTCAGGTGCAGCCGCAGCGCGCTCTCGTCACCGGCGGCGGCCAGCTCCCCGCGCAGCTTCTCCTCGCGCTCCTCGGCCAGCCCGACCGCGGCCGCCGCCTCGTCGGCGGCCACCCGGGCCTGCGCCACCGCCCGCGCCAGCTCGGCGGTGCCGTCCGGCGGCCGCACTCCGGCCAGCACACCCAGCTCGGCGTCGAGGGCGGCCAGCGCCGCGGCCCGCTCGCCCGCCGTCGCACGGGCCCGCTCCCATTCGGGTACGGCGGCAGCGACCGCCGCGGCCAGTTCCCGCATCGCGTCCACCCGCTCCCGGGCGGCGGTCAGACTCTCGTCGTCGACGTCGGCGAGCCCGCCGAGCATCTTGTCGACCGTTTCCAGCTTCGCCTCGGCCTGCCCGGCCCGCTCGACCGCCTTCTTCTGCACCGACTCGTAGACGCCCAGCCCGAGCAGGTTCACCAGGATCTGCTGGCGGGTGGCCGGCTTGGCGTGCAGGAAGTCGGCGAACTGGCCCTGCGGCAGCACCACGCAGGAGGTGAACTGCTCGTACGGCAGCCCCACCGCGTCCAGCACCGCCTGCTCCATCTCGGCCGGGGTGCCCGCCACCACCTCGCCCAGATCCTCCGGGCTGAGCCCGGTGTCGAGCTTGGTGACGTCGAACCCCGGCGGCATGAGCTGCAGACCGGCGTTCGCCGTCTTCACCGTGCCCCGGCCGTCCCGGCGGACCACCCGGGTCGCCACGTAGCGGTCCCCGGCGGACTCGAAGACCAGCCGGACCCGCGCCTCGGTGGCCGACGGTGCCAGCGCGTTCGCCAGCCCCCGGGCGCCGCCCCAGCGCGGCACCGTGCCGTAGAGCGCGAAGCAGATCGCGTCGAGCACCGTCGACTTGCCCGAACCGGTCGGCCCGACCAGCGCGAAGAAGTCCGCGTCGGTGAAGTCGACAGTGGTCTCGTCGCGGAACACCGTGAACCCGGCCATGTCCAGCCGCATCGGCCGCATCAGTGCTCCACCTCCTCGAGCAGCTCGTCGAAGAGTTCCCGGACACCCTCGTCGGCGTGCCCGCGGCTGTCCAGGTAGTCGCCGAACAACTCGCCCGGCGACCGGCCGGCCCGCTGGGCAGTCCGTGTCCCGCTGCCCGGCGCGGGCACCAGCTCCGGGTCGATCCGGATCTCCAGCGCCCGGGGCAGCAGCTCCTGCACCTCCTCGCGCAGCCCGGCCCGGGGCTGCTCCCGGACGTAGACGCGCAGCCAGCCCTCCGGCGCCTCGATCTCGGCGAGCTGCGCGAGCGTGCCGCGTACCGTGCGCAGCGGCACCGCGCCCGGCACCGGCACCTCGCGGATGCGGGCGGCCGTGGTGGCTGTCACCTCCACGATCGTCACCGAGCAGACGTTCTCCTGCTCGCCGAAGTCGACGGCGAGCGGGCTGCCGCTGTAGCGGATCGGGCACGGGCCGATGACCCGCTGCGAACGGTGCAGGTGACCCAGCGCCACGTAGTGCGCGTTGCCCGGGAAGACCGTCGCCGGGACCGCGTATCCGAGCACCGTGTGCGCGTCCCGCTCACCGCCGCCGGTGCTCGCCCCGACCACTGTGAGGTGCGCCGTGACCAGGTGCACGCGGTCCGGCTCGGTGAAGCCCTCGGCGAGCCGCTCCAGCACCCGGCCCAGGTGGTCGGCGTACGTCTGGTTGGCCTCGGCCGGGGTGAGCGTGTACATCTCCACCGCGCGCACCGCGTACCGCTGGGACAGGAACGGCAGCGCGGCGACCCGCCAGCGCTCCCCGCCGGCGGTGACCCCGTCGACGACGTGCTCGTCCGGGTTCTCCCGGACGCTGCCGCGCAGCGTGATCCCGGCCGCCTCGGCCCACGGGCGCAGCGCGTCCAGCGCTGCGCCGTTGTCGTGGTTGCCGCCGATCGCCACCACGTCGGCGCCGGTACGCCGCAGCGCGGTGAGCGCCCGGGTGACCAGGCGGGTCGCCTCCGGGGTCGGCGCGGCGGTGTCGTACAGGTCACCGGCGACGATCACCAGGTCGGGCTGCTCACGCTGGGCGATCTCGATGACCTGGGCGAGGACCTGCTTGTGCTCCTCCGCCCGGGACTGCCCCTTGAGGACCTTGCCGACGTGCCAGTCGGAGGTGTGCAGGATCTTCATCTGGGTGCCGCCTAGAACGGGATGTCGTCGTCGGAGGAGCCGGAGCCGACCACCGCGAACGGATCGGCGGCCTGCGTGATCGACCGTAGCGTCTCCGAGGGCGCGCGGCCCGCCTCCGAGACCCGGGTGGCCCACGCCGGGAACGGGAACTCCAGGCAGAGCGGCACCGGGATGTCCGGCTGGTTGACGAACATCGTGCCCGGCTTGGCCAGCAGCGCCCGCTGCCGCTGGGCGGGCGGCAGGAAGCCGTACTCCGGGCGGGACGCCTCGGCCGGGTCGAGCCGGCCCACCACCCGGATCGCCGAGTTGGTGACGATCCGCCGTTCCACCTCGCTGGCGGTCTGCTGCGCGCCGACCAGGATCACGCCCAGCGAGCGGCCCCGCTCGGCGATGTCGAGCAGCACCTCCTTGATCGGCGACGAGCCCTCCCGCGGCGCGTACTTGTTCAGCTCGTCGAGCACGACGAACAGCAGCGGCTTGGCGGTGCCCGCCTTCTCCTTGCGCTCGAACTCGCTCTTGAGCGTCACACCGACCACGAACCGCTGCGCGCGATCCGGCAGGTTGTGCAGGTCGACCACTGTGACCTGGGCGCTCTCCGCCGTGTTGATCGAGTGCGGGCGACGGGTCGCCAGGTCACCACGGATCAACCGGCCCAGGTCCTTCTTGCTGCCGATCAGCCGCCGGGCGAACGCGTTGACGGTGCCCAGCCCGACCGCGCTGCCGGCCCACTCGCCGCGCGTCTCGTCGTCGTTGAGCTGCTCGACCACGTGGTCGACCAGGTCCGCGTACGAGCCGAGCCGCACCCCGTCGATGCTCACCCCGCCGTCGGCGGGCTGGGCGTAGCGGGCCAGGTGCGCGGCCACCGAGTGGACCACCATCGTGTACTGCTGGCGCTCGTCGTCGGCGTCGGCGAACACGTACGGCAGCAGCCGGTCGGCGCAGAACTCGGACAGCGTCCAGTAGAAGCTGTCCACGCCGGTGAGCCGGCTGCTCACATCCGGCGTGCCGGAGGAGTCGCCGACCCGCGGCGGGGCGTACACCCGTACGTCCGGGAACGCGCCGGCGTCCAGGCCCAGCTTCGCGTACGCCGCCCGGGTCGGGTCGTCGAGCCGGCTGTTCGGGTGGTCGAGGAAGAGCAGGTCCTCGCCCTTCACGTTGAAGATCAGCGCCTTGGCGTTCACCGCGTCGCCGCCCAGCACACCGGAGCGGAACACCGAGTAGAGCAGGAACGTGGCGAAGCTCGTCTTGGTGGCGACACCGGAGATGCCGGAGATCGACACGTGCGCGCCCCGGGTGCCGTCGAGGAAGTCGGCGTTGAGGTAGACCGGCACGCCGTCGCGGCCCATCCCCATCGGGATCCGCCGCTCCATCCGGTCGAAGTGCAGCGCCCGCGCCCGCGCGTCACCCTCGGCCCGGTGCACCACCGCGCCCGGTGTGGGCGGCACGTAGAACTCCGGGTCGACCCGCGTGGTGGTCACCTCGGCCGCCTCCTGCACCTGCGCCGGCAGCGTGCCGTCGGCGATGGCGAAGACGTCGGAGTCGAACTGCGCCCCCTCGTGCCGGGCGCGCACCTGGGTCACCACCCCGGCGATCGTCACCGGCTCACGGTCGGGCAGGTCGCGACGGGTCACCACCACGTCGTCGAGTTGCAGGTAGCTGCCCGGCGCGACGGCGGTCCAGAAGGTGAGCGGGGTGGCGTCGGCGGTGCCGAGCACCCGGCCGACACCCTCGCCGGTCCCGTCGAGCTGATCGTCGGTCATCGGCGGTCTCCGGTCGGCTGGTCGTACCGTTGGCGGTGCACGTCGTGCATCCTGCCCGAGGGATGCGACAGGTTGCCACGCGACGCGGCGGACGCCACGTCACCCGTGCGCCGAACGGTAGCCACCCGAATCCGCCCGATCACGATGCGTGCGTTTCCTCCACGTTCACCCCTCCGCCGCCCGCAGCCTCGCCCGCTGCCC
>NZ_LEKG01000099.1:0-26499 GCF_001029515.1 Micromonospora sp. RV43
GGGTGGGGGGTACGTCGGGCATGCGACACCGCCCGGCGACGTGCGCCGGCCGGGTCGGGACCGTCAGGAGTGGAAGCCGTCGGGCAGCAGCCGGGCCAGCGCCCGGACCGCCCGGTACTGCAGGGCCTTGATGGCGCCCTCGTTCTTGCCCATGGAGCGGGCCGTCTCGGCCACCGAGAAGCCCTGGAGGAACCGCAGCACGATGCACTCCTGCTGCTCCGGGTTGAGCTGCTTGACGGCGGTGAGCAGGGCGACGTTCGTGATGTGCTCCACCACCGCCGCCTCGGGGCTGCCCTCGGGTCCGCGGTCCTCCCGGTCGGCGTCCAGGACGTCACCGGTGGTGACCTCCAGCCGGTAGCGCCCGGACTTGAAGTGGTCGGCGACCAGGTTGCGGGCGATGGTGACCAGCCAGGCGCCGAGGTCGCGCCCCTGCCAGGTGAAGCTGCCGATCCGCTTGAGCGCCCGCAGGAACGTGTCGGAGGTGAGGTCCTCGGCGAGCTGGCGGTTGCCGACGCGGAAGTAGACGAACCGGAAGACGGTGTCGACGTACCTGTCGTAGATCAGCCCGAACGCCTCGGACTCGCCCGCCTGTGCGCGCTCGACCAGCGTCCACACCTCGGTGGCCGGGTCGGACGGGTCGGGGCGGCTGGGGAAGCCGGTGGCGGGCGCGGCGGCCGGCACGGCGGGCAGGACGGCGGTGTCGCCGGTGGTCACCGCCGGCAGGACCGCGGTCTCGGCGGCGGACGGCTCGGCCCCGGTCGCCGCGTCGCCGCGTCGCGCCTGGGCCGGCATGGTCGGGCGGGTCGGACTGCCCAGGCGGCCGGTCGCGGGCTTCGCGTTGCCGCCCGGGGCCGCGGGGCGGGGCGGCGCCTCGTTCGTGTGGTGCGCGCGGCTGCGGACGCGCCGCCCGTCGCCGCGTACCGCGAGCTGGCCGTCGGTGCCCCGGGGGCCGGGGTCCGCGCGCTCGTTGAGCGGGTTGCGCTGGGCCGGGCCGGTGACACCGGCCGGTCGTTCGGCGTAACCGAAGGTGGTCACCGCGCCTCCCCAGGCTGAGCGGACAGTGACCGCGCCGGAGGACCGGGTAACACCCGGTCGGGCACGGCCGGGTCGGGACGTGCCGGCGGGCGGCAGATCCCCTTGAGGTGCTGGTCCAATGCGCTCACGGGCACGGGGGCCTCCTCGGGCTGAGGGGTGTCGACTCACGGCAAATGGGGTGAGCCGACCCGAGTGATGATAGGGCCAACGTCACCCACGCGTGGCAAGTCCGTTACACAGAGCGGAAGTATTTCCCGCCAGGTCGCACACATGGCGGACCCGTTGTCCGTCGTGTGTGGTTGACTTTCGCGCCGGAACCTGGTCCGCAGTGGAAAGTCCTGGTCGGAGCCGATTTTCTTTTCGCTCGGCGTGTCGCGGGAGCGGTGCGGCCGGGTAACGTCCGGCTTCCCGCCCGGGCACCGGTGGAGATCCTCATCCCGTGGCTAGGAATCCCACCGTACGACAATTGCAGTCCCGTGCGGCGGACCCGGCGCCGTGTTCGGGCATGGCCTGTCGGACACCGCTGTGCCAGACTCAGCCACCGTGCAGGACGCCGCCGAAAGCTCCGCGCCGAACCTCGCCGACCGGCTCCGCCACGCCGCCGCGC
Source organism: Micromonospora sp. RV43 (assembly GCF_001029515.1). Classification (NCBI taxonomy): domain Bacteria; kingdom Bacillati; phylum Actinomycetota; class Actinomycetes; order Micromonosporales; family Micromonosporaceae; genus Micromonospora; species Micromonospora sp. RV43. Next base: position 1,643 of record NZ_LEKG01000099.1, read on the forward strand.
AACGGGGCGACCGGGCCGCGCTGCACTGGCGCGACCGGACGCTGCTCTGGTCCGAGCTGGACGAGGCGGTCACCGCCACCGCCCGCGCGCTGCTCGCCGACGCGCCACCGGCCGACGGAACCGGCCACCCGCCCCGGGTGGCGATCGCGTTCGGCAACACCCCCGACTTCGTGGTCACCTACCTCGCCGCGCTCCGGGCCGGGCTGGTGGCCGTACCGGTCAACCCGACGCTGACCGCCCGCGAGCTGCGGCACGTCCTCGCCGACTCCGGCGCGGCCGTGCTCGTCGGCGCGCCCGAGGTGACCGCTCGGGTGGACCCCGCCGAGCTGCCCGCGCTGCGTGCCGTGCACACCGCGCCGCCGGTGTCCGGCGACGCCGCGCCGGCCCGGTTCCCGGCCCGCTCCGGCGACGACCTCGCCGTCCTGCTCTACACCTCCGGCACCGAGGGCCGGCCCAAGGGCGCGATGCTGTCGCACCGGGCGCTCGCCGCCAACCACGACCAGGTCGACCGCATCGAACCACCTGTGGTCGGCCCCGACGACGTCGTGCTGCTCGCCCTTCCGCTGTTCCACGCGTACGGGCTGAACTCCGCACTCGGCGCCGTCGTGCGGCACGGCGCGACCGGGGTGCTCGTCGACGAGCCCGGCCCGGCCGGTGCGCTGGACGACATCGCCCGGCACCGGGTCACAGTGCTCGTCGGCGTACCGCCGATGTTCCTGACCTGGGCCGAGGCGGAGCGTGACCCGGCCGCGGCGCTCGCCTCGGTACGCGTCGCGGTGTGCGGCGCGGCGCCGCTGCCGCTCGCGGCCGGCGCGCGCTTCACCGAGCTGACCGGGCACCCGGTGCACGTCGGCTACGGGCTCACCGAGACCGCGCCGGTGCTCACCTCGACGCTCGTCGGCGGCGAGCCGAAACCGGGTTCGATCGGCCGCCCGCTGCCCGGCGTCGGGCTGCGCCTGGTCGGGTCCGACGGCACCGAGCTGTGGCGCGACGGGGTGCCCGCCGACGCCCCCGACGAGGACGAGATGGACCTCTCCGACGAGCCGTCCGGCACCGACCCCGGGCAGATCGTGGTACGCGGCCCGAACCTGTTCGCCGGATACTGGCCGGACGGGCGGGGCGGGCCGGACCCGGACGGCTGGTGGCCCACCGGCGACGTCGCGTACGCCGACGGCGACGGCGACCTGTTCCTGGTCGACCGGCTCGGAGAGCTGATCCTCGTCAACGGCTTCAACGTCTACCCGCACGAGGTGGAGCTGGTGCTCCAGGCGCACCCCGGGGTGGCCGAGTCGGCCGTCCTGGGCGTGCCGCACCCGCGGACCGGCGAGACTGTGCGGGCGTACGTGGTCCGGGCGGCCGGCCCGCCGGTGACGGCGGAGGACCTGCTCGCCCACTGCGCGCGTAACCTGGCCCGGTTCAAGTGCCCGACCGCCGTCGAGTTCGTCGACAGCCTGCCGTACTCGGCGATCGGGAAGGTACGCAAGACCGAGCTGCGCCCGGCGCCCGCGGTGCCGTCCCCGGCGACGCCGACCGAGATCCGCACGGAGGTATCCGATGTCCAGTGACCCGAGGCTCATCCTGATCACCCGGCCCGGCTGCCACCTGTGCGACGACGCCAAGGCCGCGCTCGACCGGGTGGTGGCGGTCACCGGCGACCGCTGGGTGGAGCGGGACGTCACAGGCGACCTGGAGATGGAGCGCGACTACGGCGACCGGCTGCCTGTGGTGCTGCTCGACGGCAAGGAGCACGGCTACTGGCGGGTCGAGGAGGACCGGCTGCTGCGCGATCTGACCACGCCGCAGCTCTAGCACTATGGTGCTCGGGTGACGGGTATGCGACGCCACCTCGTGTGGGACTGGAACGGAACGCTCCTCGACGACCTCGACCTGGTGGTCCAGGCCACTAACGTCGCCTTCGCCAGCGCCGGCGGACCGGCGGTCACCGCGGCCGAGCACCGGGTCCGGTTCCGGCGGCCGATCGCCGACTACTACGCCGAGATGCTCGGCCGGGCCGTGGACGCCGAGGCGTTCGGGACGCTCGACCGGGTCTTCCACGACGCCTACCGGGCCGGGCTGACCACCTGCGCCCTGGCCGCCGACGCCACCACCGCGATCGAGTCCTGGGAGGGCAGCCAGTCGCTGCTGTCCATGTGGTTCCACGACGAGCTGGTGCCGACCGTGCACACGTACGGCCTGACCCCGCACTTCCGCCGGGTGGACGGACTGCGCGCCACTGTCGGCGGCGGGCACAAGGCCGAGTGGCTGGAGAAGCACCTGGCCGAGCTGGGGCTGGGCGGGCACGAGGTGGTGCTGATCGGCGACTCGCTCGACGACGCCGACGCGGCCGCCTCGGTCGGCGCCCGCTGCGTCCTCTACACCGGCGGCCTGTCCGACCCGGACCGGCTGCGCGGCAGCGGCCACCCGGCCGCCGACACGCTCACCGAGGCGGTGACGCTGGCCCGCACGCTCGCCTGACCCGCCCGGTCAGGCGCGCAGGTGGGCCAGGACGGCCAGGACGCGGCGGTGGTGGGTGGTCGCATCAGGGGGCAGGTCCAGCTTGGTGAAGATGTTGCGGACGTGCTTCTCCACCGCGCCGTCGCTGACCACGAGCGCGCGGGCGATGGCGGTGTTCGAGCGGCCCTCGGCCATCAGCGCCAGCACTTCGCGCTCGCGCGGGGTCAGCGACGCCAGCGGGTCGTCGCGCCGCCGCCGGACCAGCAACTGGCTGATCACCTCCGGGTCGAGCACGGTGCCGCCGGCCGCCACCCGGGCCAGGCCGTCGAGGAACTCGTCGATCGCGGCGACCCGGTCCTTGAGCAGGTAGCCGATCCCACCGCCGCCCCCGCCCGCGGTGTCCAGCAGGTCGTCGGCGTACGACACCTCGACGTACTGGGACAGCACCAGGATCGGCGTACCGGGCACCCGGCGGCGGGCCTCCACCGAGGCGCGCAGTCCCTCGTCGGTGTGTGACGGCGGCATCCGCACGTCCACCACCGAGACGTCGGGCCGGTGCGCCACCACCGCCTCGACCAGCGCGTCACCGTCACCGACGGCCGCCACCACCTCGTGCCCGTACTCGGTCAGCAGCCGGACCAGCCCCTCCCGGAGCAGTACGGCGTCGTCCGCGATCACCACCCGCATGGGTCCGGTGTCTATCACGCCCGGACCCGGTTGCCGCCCGGCGGCCCGAATGCCGGGCGCGCCGCGCCACCGCGCGACGGCCCGGAGCCCGGGCGAACCGGGTCACCTCGGCAGTTCGGCGTGGATCCGGGTCGGGCCGCCGGCCGGGCTGGCCACCTCCAGGGTGCCGCCCGCCGCCCGGACCCGGTCGGCGATGCCGCTGAGCCCGTGCCCCTTGGCCAGGTGCGCGCCGCCGGCGCCGTCGTCGGTGACGGTGATCTCCAGCCGGCCCACCTTCCGGGTGACCTCCACCCGGCAGATGTTCGCCCGGCTGTGCTTCGAGACGTTCGTCAGGGCCTCGGCCACCACGAAGTACGCGGTGCTCTCCAGCCCCGGGTCGAGCCGCCCGGCGGCGGTGCCCAGGTCGTCGTCCACGGTCAGCTCGGTGGGTACCAGGGCGCGGGCGGCGAGCGCGGCGAGCGCGCTGGGCAGGCCCCGGTCGACCAGGATCGGCGGCGCGATGCCCCGGGACAGGGCACGCAGCTCGTCCAGCGTCTCCCGCGTCTGCGCGACGGCCTCGTCGAGCGTCTGCCGGGCCGCCTCCGGGTCGGCGGCGAGCTGGTGGCGGGCCCGGCCGAGGTCCATGGCGAGCCGGACCAGCCGCTGCTGCGGGCCGTCGTGGATGTCGCGCTCCAGCCGGCGCAGCGCGACCGCCTCGGCCGAGGCGGCGGCCCGCTTCTGCTCCTCCAGCGTGACGATCCGCTGCCGCATCTCGGCCACGCCGGTGAGCAGCGAGTACGCCAGCCCGGCCTGGAGCCGGGCGCACCCGCGCGCCACCAGCGGGAGGGTGAACAGGGCGAACAGCCCGATCGCGGTGTTCAGGGCGATCCGCGCGCCGGGGCCGTCGCCCATCCCGAGGAGTTGGCTCAGGTCCTGGTCGTCCGCGCCGCGCGGGATGGCCCAGTCGTACGCGATGTAGAGGGTGCCGCCCAGTGCGAGCACCCACCAGACCACGAGCAGCACGAACGTGGGCACCGCCACGAGCAGCCGGACGAAGGCGTGCAGCAGGTCGAGCCACGACTGCGCGTCCCGGATCGGGGTGAACACCCGGCGCCAGAACCCGGCACCCGGCTCCGGTCTGCGGTAGACCGGGCGTACCCGGGGCCGGTCCTGCACCCCGGCGAGCCGGAGCCGCTCGATGTCGGCCAGCCCGCGGGCCGCGTAGAGGAAGCCGGCGAGGATCGGCAGGCCGAGCGTGGTCACCAGCAGCCCGGCGCTGAGTGAGATCCCCACCACTGCCAGCACGAAGCTGACGATCGCCAGCGGGAGGCCCACGAGCACGTAGGTGGTGTCGCGGGCGAGGCGGCGCAGGAGCCCGTGGACGGGGGACAGCGGAGCGGGCGCGGTGGCCAGTGGTGCTGCGGTCATGGTTCGAGGCTATGGGCGCGTGCCCCGCCCACCCATCCCGCACGCTGGCCTGTTCGGGGTGGGGTTCTCCCTACTCGAAACGTGAGACTCGCCTCGCCACGCCGGTCACGGAGCGCTACGGGCCCCGCGCGATTGGTCAGGGAAGTCTGGATTGAGCAATAATCGGCATGCGCCGCCGAGAGACGCGGTTGATCGATCTTGCGGGAATGGAGGGGCAGGTGAAGGCGCGTCGCGAGCTTTCAAGATCGCGATTTGTGCACCCCTTCACAAACACCTACTCTGTAGTTCCGACGCGCCCTGCTAGCACAGCCGGCAATCTCGGTCGCCAGCGGGAGTCCCGAAACGACCGGCCCCCGTCGCTGGTCGAGGATCGCACCGCACGGAGTCTCATGAGCCAGCACCGTCAACCAGGCGCGCCCGGTCGCACCGGTGCCGTACCGGCGCTTCCGGACCTGCCCGAGGCGACCGTGTCCCGGCTCCCGGAATACCTGCGTGCGCTGCACGCGCTCGCCGACGCCGGGCACGAGACGGTGTCCAGCGAGGGCCTCGCCAACGCCGCCGGCGTCAACTCCGCGAAGCTCCGCAAGGACCTGTCCCACCTCGGCTCGTACGGCACCCGCGGCGTCGGCTACGACGTGGCGCTGCTGGTCGACCAGATCTCCTCGGTGCTCGGGCTCACCCAGTGCCGGACCGTCGCGCTCGTCGGCGTGGGTAATCTCGGTCACGCCCTGGCCGGCTACGACGGCTTCGCCAACCGCGGATTCCGCATCGCCGCGCTGGTCGACGCCGACCGGTCCCGCGTCGGCGAAGTGATCAACGGCCTGGTCGTACGGCACGTCGACGAGCTGCCCCAGATCGTCGCCGAGGAGTCGATCTCGATCGGCGTCATCGCCACCCCCGCCCCGGCCGCCCAGGCGGTCGCCGACCAGTTGGTCGCCGTCGGCGTGACGAGCATCCTCAACTTCGCGCCCTGCGTACTCTCGGTTCCGGACGGGGTCGACGTGCGCAAGGTCGACCTCGCCATCGAGCTGCAGATCCTGTCCTTCCACGAGCACCGCAAGGCATCGCTGACCGCGCTCCCCGCCACCGGCGGGTCCGCCCTCACCGCCCTGCCCGGCGGACTCGCGGCAACCGACACCCAGGAGGCGATCGGCACGTGAAACTGCTCGTCGTCGGCGCGTCCTACCGCACCGCCCCGGTCGCCACCCTGGAACAGCTGGCCGTCCCGCCCGCCGACCTCACCCGCACGCTGGACCGCCTGATCGCCCAGCCGTACGTCGCCGAGGCCGTCCTGGTCTCCACCTGCAACCGGGTGGAGGTCTACGCCGCCGTCTCCGGGTTCCACGGCGGACTCGGTGACATCTGCGCGGTCCTGGCCGACCAGGCCGGCTGCCAGCCCGCGGCGCTCGCCCCGCACCTCTACGTCCACTACGACGCCGCCGCCGTGGACCACGTCTTCCGGGTGGCCGCCGGGCTCGACTCGATGGTGGTGGGCGAGGCGCAGATCCTCGGCCAGCTTCGCGACGCCTACCACTCCGCCGGTGGCGCCGACTCCGCCGGGCGGCTGCTGCACGAGCTGATGCAGCAGGCGCTGCGGGTCGGCAAGCGCGCGCACGCCGAGACCAACATCGACCGGGCCGGGCAGAGCGTCGTCACCGCCGCCCTCGATCTCGCCGCCGGGCTGCTCGACGGCGACCTGGCCGGCCGGCCCGCCATGGTGGTGGGCGCCGGCGCGATGGGCTCGCTGGGCGTGGCCACGCTGTCCCGGCTGGGCGCCGGCCCGCTCACCGTGACCAACCGGGGCGCCGCCCGTGCCGTCCGGCTCGCCGAGTCGTACGGCGCGTCCGCCGTGCCGATGGCCGAGCTGATCACCGCGCTCGCCGACGTCGACGTCGTGGTCGCCGCCACCGCCGCCACCGAGGCGGTGCTCACCCGCGACGTGGTGACCCGGGCGCTGGCCCGCCGGGACGCCGACCGCGGCCCGCTGGTCCTGCTCGACCTGGCCGTCCCGCGCGACGTCGAGCCCGGCGTCGCCGAGCTGCCCGGCGTCGAGGTGATCGACATCGACCGGATGGCCGCCGTCCTCGCCGACGGACCGGCCGCGGCCGACGCCGCCGAGGTGGCCCGGATCGTGACCGGCGAGGTCGAGGCGTTCCTGAGCTGGCTGCGCGGCGCCGACGTCGCACCGACGGTGGCCGCCCTGCGCGGCCGGGCCGAGGACGTCGTCACCACCGAGCTGCGCCGGCTCGGCCAGCGCCGCCCCGACCTCAGCGACGACCAGCGCGCCGAGGTCGCCCGCACCGTGCACCGGGTCGTGCAGCGGCTGCTGCACCAGCCGACCGTACGGGTCCGCCAGCTCGCCGCCGAGCCCGGCGGCGACCAGTACGCGGCGCTGCTGCGCGAACTGTTCGACCTGGACGTTCCGCAGACGTCCCCGGTCGACACCGTCCCCGACGTGGTCGCCACCGACCTCGACGGCCGGCCGTCGTTCGACGCCGCCGACGTCCCGCCCACCGGAGGTGCGCGATGACCGCCCCCCTTCGCCTCGGTACCCGGGGCAGCGCCCTGGCGATGGCCCAGTCCGGCCACGTCGCCGAGGCCCTCACCGCGGCCACCGGCCGCCCGGTCGAGCTGGTCGAGGTGGTGACCGCCGGCGACAGGTCCACCGCCCCGGTGCAGCGGCTCGGCGTCGGCGTGTTCGTCTCCGCGCTGCGCGACGCGCTGACCGCCGGCGAGATCGACTTCGCCGTCCACTCGTACAAGGACCTGCCCACCGCGGCGGCGCCCGGCCTGCACGTCGCGGCCGTACCGCCCCGGCAGGATCCGCGTGACGCGCTGGTGGCCACGAACGGCCGTACGCTCGCCGAGCTGCCGCCCGGCGCCCGCGTCGGCACCGGCGCGCTGCGCCGGATCGCCCAGTTGCACGCGCTGGGCATGCAGTTGGAGGTCAGCCCGATCCGGGGCAACGTCGACACCCGGCTCGGCCGCGTGCTCGGCCCGGACGCCGACCTCGACGCCGTCGTGCTCGCCCGCGCCGGGCTCAACCGGATCGGCCGCGCCGACGTCATCACCGAGACGCTCGACCCGATGCTCATGCTGCCCGCACCCGCCCAGGGTGCGCTCGCCGTCGAGTGCCGGGCCGACGACCAGGACGTGATCGAGCTGCTCGCGCTGCTCGACCACGCACCGTCCCGTGCCGCGATCACCGCGGAACGGGCGCTGCTGGCCACCCTGGAGGCAGGATGCAGCGCGCCCGTGGCCGCGTACGCCGTTCTCGCCGAAGGCGAGCCCACCGACGAGGGCGACGTCAATCAGGAGATCTACCTGCGCGGTGCGGTGATCAGCCCGGACGGTACTCGTGACCTCCGGCTGTCCCGCACCGGAACGCCCGCCGACGCGGCGGAGATCGGCAAGGCACTCGCCGCCGAACTCCTCGAACTCGGCGCCGACTCGATCCTCGGCCAGGACGCACAGGCCGGCCCGGGGACCCAGCAACTTGGGAGCACAGAATGACCCGCACCCGTAAGCCCGTAGGCCAGATCGCATTCGTCGGGGCCGGTCCCGGCGACCCGGGCCTGCTGACCCGCCGGGCGCTGGACGCCCTGGTCGACGCCGACCAGGTGGTCTACGACCGGGGCGTACCCGAGTCGCTCCTGGCGCACGTCCGCGCCCAGGCCCGGCCCGACGCCGAGTTCAGCCCCGCCGAGGGCGTACCGGGGGACGTGGCGAAGGTGCTGATCTCCGCGGCCCGGTCCGGGCAGAACGCCGTGCACCTGGTCGCCGGTGACCCGTTCGGCCACGACTCGGTGGTCAAGGAGGTGCAGGCGGTCGCGCGTACCGCCGCGCACTTCGAGGTGGTCCCGGGCGTCGGCCAGGCCGAGGGCGTGGCCACGTACGCGGGTGTCCCGCTGCCGGGCGTACGCACCGCCGCCGACGTCGAGGACGTCACCGCGCTGGACTTCGAGGCGCTCGCCACCGCCGTCGGGCGGGGTTCGCTGGCGCTCGCCGTGGACGCCGGTGACCTGGCCGCCGTCCGGGACGGCCTGCTGGCCGCCGGGGTCGACGGCACCACAGCGGTCGGGGTGACCGGTGACGGCACCGGCGAGACGCAGTACACCACCACGTCGACAGTCGACTCCTTCGTCGCGGCGGCGCTCGGCTTCACCGGCCGGGTGGTGCTCACCGTCGGCGCGGCCGTCACCGACCGCGACAAGCTGAGCTGGTGGGAGAACCGCCCGCTGTACGGCTGGAAGGTGCTGGTGCCCCGCACCAAGGAGCAGGCTGGCGTGATGAGCGCGCGGCTGCGCGCGTACGGGGCGATCCCGTGCGAGGTGCCGACCATCGCGGTCGAGCCGCCGCGTACCCCGGCGCAGATGGAGCGGGCCGTGAAGGGCCTGGTCGACGGCCGGTACGCCTGGGTCATCTTCACCTCGGTGAACGCGGTCCGGGCGGTGTGGGAGAAGTTCGCCGAGCACGGCCTCGACGCCCGCCACTTCGGTGGCGTGAAGATCGCCTGCATCGGTGACGCCACCGCCGAGGCGGTCCGTGCCTTCGGCATCCAGCCCGAGCTGATCCCCTCCGGGGAGCAGTCCTCCGAGGGCCTGCTGGCCGAGTTCTCGCCGCACGACGAGATCCTCGACCCGGTCGGCCGGGTGCTGCTGCCGCGCGCCGACATCGCCACCGAGACCCTGGCCGCCGGCCTGACCGAGCGCGGCTGGGAGGTCGACGACGTGACCGCGTACCGGACCGTGCGCGCGGCGCCGCCGCCCGCCGAGATCCGCGACGCGATCAAGTCCGGCGGGTTCGACGCGGTGCTGTTCACCTCGTCGTCCACCGTGCGGAACCTCGTCGGTATCGCCGGGAAGCCGCACGCGCGGACCGTTGTTGCAGTGATCGGGCCCAAGACGGCGGAGACCGCCACCGAGTTCGGCCTGCGCGTCGACGTGCAGCCGCCGCACGCCTCGGTGCCCGACCTGGTGGAGGCGCTCGCCGCCTACGCCGTCGAGCTGCGGGAGAAGCTCGCCGCCATGCCGGCGAAGCAGCGCCGGGGCTCGAAGGTGCAGGGCCCGACCGCCCTGCGGTTCCGCTGACAGGAGGCCCGTCATGCCGTACCCCGAGATCCGGCCCCGCCGACTGCGCCGCAACGCGGCCGTGCGGCGGCTGGTCTCCGAGACCCGCGTCGACCCGGCCGAGCTGGTCGTGCCGATGTTCGTCAAGGAGGGGCTGACCGAGCCGCGGGCCATCGCGTCGCTCCCGGGGGTGCTCCAGCACTCCCGGGACTCGCTGCGCAAGGCCGCCGCGGAGGCGGTCCAGGCCGAGGTCGGCGGGATCATGCTGTTCGGGGTGCCGGCCACGCGGGACGAGACCGGCTCCGGTGGCATCGACCCGGCCGGCGTGCTCAACACGGCGATCCGGGACGTGGTCGCCGAGGTCGGCGACTCGACTGTGGTGATGAGCGACCTGTGCCTGGACGAGTTCACCTCGCACGGGCACTGCGGCCTGCTCACCCCGGACGGCGGGATCGACAACGACGCCACGCTCGCCGCGTACGCCGACATGGCGGTGGCCCAGGCCGCCGCCGGGGTCCACGTGGTCGGGCCGTCCGGGATGATGGACGGCCAGGTCGGCGTGGTCCGCAAGGCGCTCGACGCCGCCGGGCACCAGGACGTCTCGGTGCTCGCGTACGCGGTGAAGTACGCCTCCGCCTTCTACGGCCCGTTCCGCGACGCCGTGGAGTCGGCGCTGGAGGGGGACCGGCGCACCTACCAGCAGGACCCGGCGAACCTGCGCGAGTCGCTGCGCGAGGTCGAGCTGGACGTGGCCGAGGGCGCCGACATGGTGATGGTCAAGCCCGCGCTGCCCTACCTCGACGTGGTGTCGGCGGTCCGTGATGCGGTGAACGTCCCGGTCGCCGCCTACCAGGTCTCCGGCGAGTACGCGATGGTCGAGGCGGCCGCCGCGAACGGCTGGATCGACCGGGAGCGGGTGATGCTGGAGACGCTCACCTCGATCCGCCGGGCCGGCGCCCAGATCATCCTCACCTACTGGGCCGTCGAGGCCGCCCAGTTGCTGCGCGAGCGTTACTGACCGCCGCCCGGCCGATGTCGCCCCTCTGATGCCGGCACGTGCGGCGGCGGGCTCGGCTCGCCGAGTTCTCCGGCTTCGCCGTCCTCGTTGTGGTCGCCGCGGTTGTCCACAGCCCAAGGCGATCACTCAGGGTGTCTTTTCGAGCGACAGGACACCTCACCCTTCGCCAACTTTGCTCTGCAGCCATGGGCGCAACTGTCACGAATCGTGAGTGCTGCCTCGGGGGCTGCAGAGCAAAGTCTGCCGAGGTGGTTATCCCTGCTGCGACGCTCGCGAGGATTGTGTCCGCTTAAGTCGCGTTTGTGATGGCGTCGGGTCGCTCGCTTCGGCGGCAGCCCTTAACGCTGAGTGATCGTCACCCTCTGTGTGTGCTGGCGGTCGCTGCCATGCGGAGTTGGACGCCGAATCCCGGGTTCTCCACAGGGGCGGGGAGCGGGGTTGCCCGGTCGGTGCGGGAGACGGGACCGTGGGCGGCGTGACAGACATCGCCGACACCGAGCCGGAGGCGGGCGCCGCCACCGGCACCGCCACGGGCGCCCACAGCGGCACCGCCACCGCCGCTGCCACGGGCGCGGGGACGGGGACGGGAGCCTGGGCCGCACCCGGCGTGCCCACCGTGGCGGCGGGAGGCGAGGGGCCGGCGCTGCTCACCGAGCCGTTCGACGTGCCGTTCCCGGCGCCGGGGATCGTCCGGGCGGTGCGTCGCCGGGCCGACGCCAGCCAGCGTGAGCTGGGCCGGTTCGCCCGGGTGCATCCGAGCACGATCGGGCGGATCGAGGCGGGGACGCTGACGCCGAGCCTGGCCATGCTGTCGCGCATCATCGGCACGGCCGGCTTCCGGCTCGTGGTCGTCGACGAGGCCGGCCGGGTGCTCAAGCCGATGCGTGACCGGGCCGACCTGCGGGACGGCGCGGAGCGGCGGTACCCGTCCCACCTCGACGTCATCACCGACCCGGAGCCGGGGGAGTGGTGGGCCGACCGGTACGGGCTGGCCCGCCCGCCGGAGACGTTCTACCGCAACCGGGAGGTCCGGGACTGGCTGCGCCGCCGCAGCCAGTGGGAGGTGCGGGTGGCCAAGTACCGGAGCGTGCCGCCTCCGCCCGATCCGCAACGGTGCGGATACCGCGGCGGCCCGCCGATCCGCCCATGAGGGGATCGACGGGCCGCCGCGCGGCACACCGCTCAGTCGTCGTTCAGGATCGTCCCGACGCCGGACGGGTCGGCCAGCCGCAGGCCCGGCACCCCGGCCACGTACAGCGTGAGCTTCTCGTCCGCCTCGCGCTTGCGGTCACCGCGCACGGTGACCGGGAACGTCAGCGAGGTCCGGCCCGCGGCCAGCACCCGGCAGCCCACGTACGGGTCGTAGTCCGACCCGGCCTGGGCGGTGGTGCCGTAGGTGGCCGCGCAGATCAGGGCCGGCTCGGAGAGCGGGCGGGACACGGTGACGGTGAACGTCATCGTGCTGGTGCCCTTGTCGCCCTCGGTGACCGAGGTGTCCGCGACCCGCAGCGAGGCGCGCGACCGGAACCGGGCCACCTGCGGGTCGTGGTCGCTGGCACCCCGGTCGCCCAACTCCGGCGCGTCGGTCGGGTAGTCGGCGTTGATGTGCGCCGTCCGTACCTGCACCAGGTCGTCGTGCATCGGGTCGTTCACGAAGAGGTTGTCCAGCGTCTGCGCCTGACCGCTGAATGTGTACGAGTACGCCGACGCCGGCGCGTCCTTCACCAGGTCGTCCCAGAGGTTGTGCAGCCCGGCCTCGTACAGCGGGGCGAGCTGGTCCGACGGGGTCGGGTTCTGGGCGGTGGCGATCGGGTCGTCCGGGCGGGGGAAGACGTTCAGGTCCCCGCCGTAGACCACGCGGGCGTTCGGGTCGCTCGCCTCGACCGCCTGGACGATCGCTGCCCCGTACGCGGCCTGCTCGCGGCGCTGCCCGACCCGGCTGTCCGGTCCGGACGAGAAGTGGTTGGCGACCGCCCAGAGCGTGAACCGCTCGGTCGATCCGGGGCCGGCCTTCACTGTGAACCGGGCCACCTGCGCCGCACGGGTGTAGACGTTGCTGCCGTCCACCCCGGTCGACCGGTCCACGTCGGCCGGGAGCACCGCGTTGAGCGCCTTGGGGTTCTGCACGTCTGCGTTGGACGGCAGCGCCGCCGAGCGGTACTGGACGGTCGGGGCGGAGCCCAGCAGCGGGTCCGCGGCGGTCGCCTCGGCGAGCGTCAGCCGGTCGGCCCGGTAGAGGAACGCCGAGGCGATGCCCCGGGCGTCCGCGCCGGTCCGGTCGTACGCGGCGGCGTACGCCGGGCCGCCGTTGGCCGCGATGGCGAGCGCCAGCTCCTGCACGGTGTCCGGCGCGCCGTCGGCGTTGTTGGTGTCGCCGCAGGCCAGAGCGCCGCCGACCACCGAGCAGATGTCCTGGTCCTCGGCCTCCTGCACCAGGATCAGATCCGGGCTGTGCAGCGACTGGACGATCTGCCGGGCCTGCACGGCCAGCTTGGCCGCGTACGCCTCCGGGCTCGCCGGCACGTAGTCGAACGGCGGGCTGACGCCGGGGCAGCCGGTGTTGCCGGCGAAGTCGCAGCCGTCGAACGGGTCGTCGCGGTAGTCGTACAGGTTCTCCACGTTGTAGGTGGCGATCGCGACCTCGCTGCCGCGGTCGGCCGGCTGCGGCGGGTGGTTGGCGGCCGGGTCGGCGCCACCGGTCAGCGTGAGCTGCTCCGGCTGCACGCTGTACTTGCTGAACGCGTACGAGACGGAGCCGTAGGCGTCCTCGGTGAGCGTGTCGAACGTGCGTGCCTCGGGCAGCAGCGCCCGGGAGTCACCGGCGGTCGCCTTCACACCGCCCGCACCCAGCAGGATGCGCTGGTTGTTGCCGTTGTCGAACAGCGTGCCGGGGATGTCGTCGAGCGGGTGCGCGTCCCGGAACACCCGCCGGGCGTACGGGTCGGACCGCTTCATCACCGGGTCCTCGCGGTCCAGCACGTAGATCTCGGAGTCGGCGGTGGAGGAGTAGATGTGCCGGGGCGCGGAGACGCCGCTGCCGGCGCGTACCCGCATCCGCTCGCCCTCGTGCCGCTCCCAGAACAGGTCGGCGGCGGCCGCCTCGGCCGGCGGGACCGCGTCGTCGACCCGGACCACGGTGTCCACGTCGAGGCCGGAGTCGAGCTTGCGGACCAGCGAGGCGCTGGACAGCTGGGTCTGGCTGAAGTACTCGGAGACCCGGCCGCGCAGCACGACCTCGTCACCGACGGTCGGGGCGTACCCGCCGATCAGCGTGGTGAACGAGCCCATGAAGACGAACAGGCCGTCGGAGGTCAGCGGGTCGCCGTCCTCGCTGCCGAGCCGGCTCTGGAGGTAGAAGCCCCACTGGTCGGCCCCGGCCGAACTGCGGGTCAGGGACATGCCGGTGATGACGCCGCGTACGTCGTACAGCGTGGAGCTGGTGCCGTTGCCGCTGGCCGGTGCGAGCGGCGACCGGTCGGTGCGGCCGTCCTCGTCGTCGGCGGTGCGGCCCTGCACCTCGCCGACCGACAGCACGCTCGTGGCCTGCACGGTGAGCGTGCAGGTGGCGCTGTCGCCGTCGGTGTCGGTGGAGGTCACGGTGACCGCGTAGCCGCCGGCCGGCAGGCCGGTGGCGGTCAGCGTCGCGGTGGCCGTGCCGCCGTCGGCGGTCGCCGGGGTGAACGCGGTACGGCTGATCGAGCCGCTCGCCGGCACCGGCACGACCGAGGTGACCACCAGGTCGGTGATCGTGTCGTCGGCGTCGGTCGCGGTCACCTCGCGGGTCGCGGTGGCGCCCGCCGACAGCGTCAGCGCGCCGCCGCAGGCCAGAGTGGGCGGCTGATCGACCGGACCGCCGCCGACGGTGTGGCTGCCCAGGCCGTCGAACGTGTCGGTGGCGAAGCCGGCCCACTGCGCGGCCGGGTCGAACGCGTCCGCCGGGTCGGTGTCGCCGGCGGCCACCGAGGGCAGCCGGCGCAGCGTGTTGTCCGCGGTGCTGGTGAGGCCGTTGCCCCACTCGCTGCCCGGGTCGACGCCGACCTGGCCGAGGGAGTCGACCACCGTGCCGCCCTTGCGCAGCACGATCGCGTCGTCGCCGTTGAACAGCGAACCGGAGTACGTCTGGTCGGCTTGGGCGAGGATCGCCGGCGCGGCCGCCGCGGCGGCGAAGACGAACACGTCACCGGCGGCGACGGTCCCGGTGAGGGCCACGTTCGTCGAGGTGGTGGCGCCGTTGAAGAAGAGCTGGAGCTGGTAGCCGCCGGCTCCCAGGTCGATCGGGGCGCCGGTGCCGTTGTACAGCTCGACGGCCTTGTTGTTGGACGACCCCTCGACGTACTCCGAGATGAACAGGTCGGTGGGCGCGGCGCTGGCCGCGGTGGGTGCGACAGCGATCGCCGTGAGGGTGACGGCGGCGGTGGTCGCGAGCGCGGCGAGGGTGCGGCGCGGGCGCATGGGGCCTCCACGATGGGTGGACAGGAACTAACGAACGTTAAGGCTCTCGTGGGTACACCGTCCAGCCCTTCGATGGCCGGACGGTGAACGGTCAGCGGTGACTGTCCAGCCGGTGCACCAGTTCGGCCACGTCCACACCGTATTCGCACCAGTCGCGGTCGGGGCGGTAGCCCAGCTCGGCGTTGACCTTCAGCATCGACTCGTTGTCCTGCGCGTTCCAGGTCTGCACCTCGGCCACCTCGGGCTCGGCCGAACGCAGCTCCAGCAACATCCGCGCCTTGATGGCCCGGTCGATGCCGTAGCCGCGGTGGTCGTGGACGACGATCGTGTCGTACTGGTCGGCCCGGGTCGGGTGCTGCGCCGGCACCACCACCTCGGTCAACCCGGCCACCTCGCCGGTCTGCTCGTGCAGCGCGAGCACGATGTACGGCTTCATGCCGCGCCGGTGCAGCGTGGCGAGGCTGTCGCGCAGCCGGTCCGGGTCGTAGGAGCTGGGCCGCAGCTCCACGTCGTCGGAGTCGCGCACCTCGGCCTTGGCCCGCGCGTACGCCTCGATCAGCTCGTCCGGCGGGCCACCCGGCCAGAACTCCACGCGGTAGCCCGCGCCGACCTCGGCGGCCATCTCGGTGAGCGCCGGCCAGTCCACCGAGCGCAGGTCGAGCACGCTGCGGGTCTCCACGTAGTCGCGGGTGAAGCCCAGCGACTCGTAGAACCCCACGGCCGGGGTGTCGCCGACCACCTCCACACCGATCGACTGGAAGCCCTCGTCCCAGACCCGGCGGGCGGCCACCCGCACCAGCTCGCGGCCGACGCCGCTGCGCCGGATCGCCGGGTGCACCAGCACCTCGAGCACGCCGATCCCGCCGAGCAGCAGCACGTGCACATGCCCGAGGATCGCCCCGGGCGTGCCGTCCGGGCCGGCGTCCTCCTGCGCGACCCACGAGATCCGCCGCTCGCCGGGCATCACCTCGGAGAGATACTCCCGCATGGAGCTCTCCCGCCATGGCGGATCCTGCGGCAGATCGGCCGCCAGGACCGCGTTCAGCGTGTCCAGCAGGGACGCGATCTCGGCGGACGACGCGGTCCTGGGATCCCACTCGCGCACCATCACCCGTCTAGCTTGCCGTCAACGGCAGCCGGGGGGAAGGGTTGAGTCCGCGAATGTACGCGAGCCGTCACCTCACGTTGCGGCTGAGCCTGCCGTACTCGTCGGCCTTGTCGAAGACGGCCTGGGCGTACCGACGCACATCGTTGTAGGAAAGGATGGCGCCCCACCAGTCACCCGGGATGGTCATGTTCCGGCCGCCCTTGCACAGGTAGAGCCCGGCGGCCAGCGCCGCGTCGTCGATGTCGTGCGGGTTCTTCACGCCGTCGCCGTCCGCGTCCGCGCCGATCTCCTGCCAGGTGGTCGGGATGAACTGCATCGGGCCGAGCGCCCGGTCGTGGACCCGGTCGCCGTCGAGCAGCCCCTGGTCGGTGTCGAGGATCCGGGACCGGCCGCCCTGCCCGTCGAGTGGCTCTCCCTTGATCTCCGGCAGGGCCCGCCCGTCGGCTTGCAGCGTGGCGCCGTTGGCCGCGCCGTGGCGCGACTCGACGTAACCGATCGCGGCCAGCGTGGTCCAGCTCAGCTGGCACCCACGGTTGGTCTGGGCGAGCACCAGCTCGGCGTAGGCGTACGCCTGGAGCGCCACCACGGGGACGCCGGTCACCGCGCCGACCCGCTGCGCCCAGCCGGTGAGCGCGTCGGCGGGACGCCCGGCGGGCAGCGCCGGAGCGGTGGTCGCACCGGGCAGCGGCGTGCCGGTGGGCGCGGCGGTTCCGGGCAGGCCGGTCAGCTCCGGCAACGGCGGCGTGGCGGGTGCCGCCGCGGTCTGCGGCACGCTCTGCGACGGCGTGGCCTCGGCGACCGGCTCCGGCCGGCCGACCGCCGCCGGCACGACCACCGCACCGGCAGTGGCGGCGGCGGCGACCAGCGCGAGCAGGAACAGCGCGGGCAGCGTGGTGCGGCCGCCGGGCCGCCGGGACCAGGCGCGGGTGGCCCGGGTCGCGCCGACTGTGAGTTGCCTCGGGCGCGTCCGGACGGCGTGCGCGAACGGCATCCGCCGACGCCGCCCGCCGCTCTCGGCCGCCGCCTCGGCCTTCGTCTCCGGCCCGGAATCCGGCTGCTCGTCCCCGCCCGCTCCGGGCTCGGCGTCCGCCTTCGCGCCCGGACCGAGCTGCGGCTTCTCGACAGGCTCGGAGCCGGCTCTGCGGGGCCGCGGGATGGGCGGGGTGCCGTCGTCGGGTGGCGCGGCGGGTCGCAGGGGCCGGGCCGTCGCTCGCCGTTCGCCGTCCACCACCCGTCGAGTATCACCCATCCGGGTGACGACGTCAGGCCCGGCCGTACGCTTGGGACATGCCCCGGTACGAGTTCCGTTGCCGCGCCTGCGGCGACACCTTCGAGGTCAACCGCCCGATGGCCGAGGCCGGACGGCCGGCCACCTGCCCGCAGGGCCACGCCGACACGGTGAAACTGCTGTCCACGGTGGCCGTCACCGGCCGGGGCGGCTCCGCTCCGAGCGGTGGGATTCCCAGCGGCGGCGGTTGCTGCGGCGGCTCCTGCGGCTGCTGACTTTCCGCCGTCCGTCCCGCGGGTCGATCGGGGTCTTGCCGCCGGTGTGATCCTTTGGCACCTTGGGGCGGAATCTGCCCAGCCGTTCTCACGATGCGTGACGGCACGACCATAGGGCAGCATGAACCCGACGTCACCGGGCGGAGGTTCGACGTATGTCGCAAGGACACCACCTCCCCAGCGGGTGGGTGACCTTCGTGTTCACCGACATCGAGGGCTCGACGCGGCTGGCCCGGATGCTCGGCCCGGTCTACCGCCCGGTCCTGCACGAGCACCGGCGGCTGCTGCGCGACACCCTGGCCGGCACCGACGGCGCGGAGCTGCTGACCGAGGGGGACTCGTTCTTCCTCGCGTTCCCCGACGCCGCCGCCGCGGTCCGCGCCTGCCTGACCGCGCAGCGCGCGCTCGCCGGCCACGAGTGGCCCAACCCCGACGCCACCCCCCGGGTACGGATGGGACTGCACACCGGGTACGCCGAGCCCCGCGACGGCGAGTACGCCAGCCCCGAGGTGCACCGGGCCGCCCGGGTGGCCGCCGCCGCGCACGGCGGGCAGGTGCTCTGCTCCGCCGCCACCGCCCGGCACGCCGACCCGCTGCCGGACGGGGTGTCCCTGCTGGACCTCGGACTGCACCGGCTGCGCGGCTTCGACGACCGGGAGCGGCTGTTCCAGCTCGTCGCGCCCGGGTTGGAGCGGCGGTTCCCGCGTCCGCGTACCGCCGACGCGACAGCACACAACCTGCCCACCCAGGTCACCTCGTTCGTCGGCCGGCAGGCCGAGCGCGCCGAGCTGGGGCGGCTGGTCGAGGCGTACCGCCTGGTGACGGTGCTCGGCGCGGGCGGCGCCGGCAAGACCCGGCTGGCGGTGGAGCTGGCCTCCGGGATCGTCGAGGACTACCCCGACGGCGTCTGGTTCGTCGACATCGCCGCGGTGACCGACCCGGGGCTGGTGGCGTTCGAGATCGCCGCCGTGCTCGGCCTGCGCCCGGAGCCCGGCCGGCCGATGGTCGACACCCTCGTGGAGTACGCGGCGCCGCGCCGGATGCTCGTGCTGCTGGACACCTGCGACGCCCAGACCGCGGCGTCGGCCGAGGTGATCGGCCGGCTGCTCGCCGGTGGCCGGGGTGTGCGGGTGCTGGCGACCAGCCGGGAGTCGTTCGGCGTACCCGGCGAGGTGGTGTGGCGGATACCGCCGCTGTCGGTGGACGAGGGCCCCGACGGCGGGGGAAGCGACGCGGTGGCGCTGCTGCTGGACCGTACCGCCGTGGCCCGCGGCGGCCGGGCGCCGGAGCCGGCCGAGCAGGCCGACCTGCACCGGGTGGTACGCCGCCTGGACGGTTTACCGCTGGCCATCGAGCTTGCCGCGGCCCGGCTGCGGGTGCTCTCGGCCGGGCAACTGGCCGAGCGGCTGGACGACATGCTGGGCACGCTCGACGCCGGGCGGGAGACGGCGGAGCCGCCGCCGGTGGAGGCCGGCTGGAGCGGCAACCAGCAGGACACGGTGGACCTGGTGGCCGCCGCGACCGGCGCCGCACCGCCCACCCCGGCGACCCGGGCGGTGCAGCGGTCGGCGAGCGAGCGGCACCTGACCATCCAGGCCACAGTGACCTGGTCGTACCGGACGCTCGGCGCGCGCTCGGCCCGGCTGCTGCGCTGGATGGCGGTGTTCGCCGGCCCGGTGGACCTGCCCACCGTGCAGTGGCTGCTCGACGAGGACCCGCTCGACCCGCTCTCGGTGCTGGTGGACAAGTCGATGGTGCTGGCCGAGCCGCACGCCTCCGGCAGCACCTACCGGATGCTCGACCCGATCCGGGCGTACGCGGCCCGGCGGCTGGTCGAGGCGGGCGAGGAGCAGAGCGCCCGGGACCGGCACGTCGCCTGGTGCCGGCACGCGCTGGACCGGGCGCACCTGGGGCCGGACGGCCGCCCGGTGACGCTCTCCCTGTACGCGCTCGACCCGCTGGCGAACGAGTTGCGGGCCGCGTTGCGCTGGTGCGCCACAGGTGGCAGCGCCCGGTCGGGACTGTCGCTGGCGGGTGACCTGGACCAGTGGTGGCGGGAGCGCGGGCTGGCGCGGGAGGGGCGGCTCTGGCTGTTCCGGCTCTACGGCCGGCTCGCCGAGACCGGCGAGGTGATGCCGGACGCCGAGTTGGCCGCCGCGTACCACATGCACTCGCTGCACGCGGGCGCGGACGGCGAGTTCGGTGAGGAGCTGCGGTACTCGCAGCGGGCCGAGGCGGCCGCCCGGCAGTCCGGTGACCGAGGGCTGCTGGCCCGGGTGCTGGCCGGTCGCGCGGCGCCGCTGGTCGACATGGGGCAGTTCGCCGAGGCGGAGCGGGTCTGCCGTGAGGTGATCGACTGGGCGTACGCGCAGGACGTGGTGGGCGACGCGCTCCTGGCCGTCTACAACCTCGCCGAGTTGCTCTGGCGCCGGGGCGCGCTGGACGAGGCGGCCGACCTGCTCGCCGCGGCCCGTCCGGTCGAGGCGGCCCGGCCGGCCGAGCGGGGCGGCCGGTCGGTGGACATGCTGCTCGGCATGGTGGCCCTGGCCCGGGGCGACCTGGTCGCCGCGCACGAGCACCTGCTGGTGGCGTTGCGGTCCCGGATGAGTCACGGCTACCTGGGCCGGGCCTGCGACACGATCAACGCGATAGCGGTTCGCTGCGCGCTCGCCGGGGACGCGCTGGCGGCGGCCCGGCTGTTCGGGGCGGCGCAGGCCACCCGGGCGAACCTGCGGGCCACACCGGGGATATACGGCCCGTACTGGTCGGCCCGGCAGACGGAGCTGCGGCGGGTGCTGGGCGACGAGGCGTTCGACGCCGCCTACGGCGCCGGGACGGGGCTGCGGCTGGACGAGGTGGCGGCGCTGGCGCTGCACGTCGAGCACCCGGACCTGGCCGCCGACTCGCCCCGGTTCGGCAAGCAGACGCCGGGTTCGTGGCCGGCGTTCGAGCCGCGCAGCACAACGGGCTGAGCCGGGCGGCCGACGAGGGCGGGGAGCCCGCCGGGTGGCGGACTCCCCGCGCGGTACGTCAGGCGGTCGCGGCGGCGCGACGCTGGGCGTCGGCCTTCATCCGGGCGGCGCGGTCGAGGTCGGCCTGCGACACGGCGGCGACCGACCCGAAGACGCTCACCGCCTGGTAGTACGTCCAGGCGAGGCTGTAGCAGGCGGGCCGGACCACCGCGTTGTACGTGGCGCAGACCCGCTTCAGGTCGGCGTAGAAGGCGCTGTCCAGGCGGGACTTGCTGGACGAGAAGACGCCCATCGCCTTGTGGTTGCGGTAGCCGAAGTCGTGCCGGTAGCAGGAGAGCTTGAAGTTGAACCCGATCGGGTTGTCCGGGCTGGACGAGCAGTAGTCGGTGGACCAGTCGAAGCCGTACTCCGTCCAGGGTGCCCGGTTCTGCCGGGCGCTGTTCCAGGCGTTGTAGCTGGACGCGCTGGTCTGCGTCCAGCTGGTCAGGACGGACAGCTTCTGCTGGGTGCTCACCGCGGCGGCGGCCGGCGTGGCCAGGCCGAGCATGGTGAGCAGGGCGAGTGTTCCGGCGGCGAGGATGGTGGCGAGGCGACGGGACACGGGAACCTCCGCGGGTGGTGGCCGGGATCTCCGGATGTCGACAAGTGTCGATCAAGTGGGTGACCTGGGGCGATGCTCCGGGGAACGGCTCGCTGACATCCGCCCAAACAGACGAATGCCCCCCAGGCCGGCGAGGCGGCCCGGGGGCATTCGACGGGGGTCAGCGCACGAAGCGCGGCGGGCTCGCCGGGCTCTCGTTCGCCAGCCGGTCCAGCGCGGTCACGTAGTACGTGTACCGGGCGCCGTCGGCCGCCGTCGTGTCCACCCAGGACTGCACCGCGCCGTCCGTGGCCCGGACGGTGCCGACCAGGTGGGAGGCGTCGGCGAAGTCGCAGCGCCCGGCCAGGCCGTGCCCGTCGAACCGGTAGATCGCGTACGACGCGGCGGTGCCGAGCGGGCCCATGCCGTCGGCCGGCTGACGCCAGCTCAGGCGTACCCCGTCCGCCTCCCGCTGGGCCTTGGTGACCACCGGGAACAGCAGCGGCTTGCGCGGCAGGTGCGTCATGGTGGGCACCAGCGCCGGGCGGGAGTAGTGCTCGGCGGCGTAGATGTCGGTGGCGCCGAGCCGGTTCGCCCGCACCTGCACCGCGGAGAAGTGCACGTTGCCGAGCACCTCCGGGTACGACCGGTTGAGCGTCAGGTGGTTCGACAGCTCCTGCGGGTTCATCCAGAACGACCCGTACGCCGGGTCACCGCTCTTGTAGTCGGCCTGGCCGATGTAGAGCTGCACCCGCGTGCCGCGCACCTGCTCGGCCCACCACGGCACCAGCCGGGCGTAGTCGGCGGCCGGGTACTGGCCGATGTACCAGTAGAGCTGCGGCACGATGTAGTCGATCCACTCCTCCTTGACCCACTTCCGGGAGTCGGCGGAGATGATGTCGTACGACTGCGAGCCGGTGGTGTCCGAGCCGTTCGGGTCGGCCGACGCGTTGCGCCAGATGCCGAACGGGCTGACGCCGAACTTCACATACGGCTTGACCGCCTTGATCTTGGCGTTCATCTCCTGGATCAGCAGGTTGATGTTGTCCCGCCGCCAGTCGGCCTTGTCGGTGAAGCCCCTGTTGTACGCCGCGAACGTGGCGTCGTCGGGCACCTGGTGGGTGCCGCTCGGGTACGGGTAGAAGTAGTCGTCGAAGTGCACGCCGTCGATGTCGTACCGCTTGACCGCGTCCATCATCGCGGTCTGGACGAACTCGCGGACCTCGGGGACGCCGGGGTTGTAGTAGAGCCGGCTGCCGGCGACGCCGGCCGGCGGGTAAGCGAAGACCCAGTCGGGGTGCTGGCGGGCCGGGCTGTCCGGGGCCAGTTGCGACAGGTCGGCGCCGGCGCCGCCGGGCGCGGGCATGGAGACGCGGTACGGGTTGAACCAGGCGTGGAACTCCAGGTTGCGCTTGTGCGACTCGGCGACCAGGAAGTCCAGCGGATCCCAGCCGGGGTTCTTGCCGCGTACGCCGGTCAGATACTCCGACCACGGCTCGTACGGCGAGGGCCAGAACGCGTCCGCGGTCGGGCGGACCTGGACCACGACGGCGTTGTGGTTGAGCTTCTGGGCCAGGTCGAGCCAGGCCAGGTATTCGGCCTTCTGCTTGGCCACCTGGTCCGGCGCGGTCCAGGAACCCTTGCTGGGCCAGTCGATGTTCGTCACCGAGGCGATCCACATGGCCCGGAACTGGCGCTTGGGAGTGGCCGGGTCGGTGACGCAGTCGGTGGAGGGGGAAGTGGCGGTGCCTGTGTTGTCGCCGGGGGCGGCCTGCGCCGGTGTGCCGGCGACCAGCGTGCCGAGCAGCGCCGCGGCCAGCGCGGCGGCTCCGAGCCGAGTTGCCTTCATGCGGTGCGGTCCCTTCGTCGGGTCCGGGGGGACGGTCGGCGGCGGGGCGTCACGGCAAGATTCGCCGCGATACCCGTACCTCCGGTAGAAAACTTTCATCTATCCGTGTCCGGCGCAAGACCCTGAGGGCCGATCGATGTCCGGCGTCGTCCGATCGGCCGGATCGTGACGATTCCGAGACACACCGTGCGGGATTGGAGCGCAAAACGGCTGGGTAGCTTGCCCGGTCACGGACCGCCACCGTGGCGGCCGCACGGCGGGGGAGGTGATCAGATGTCGGTCCTGCGTACCAAGCCGATCGGCGACGTGCTCGCCCAGGGCGACGCCGACGGCGAGGACGGCAAACCGGGCCTGCGGCGCCGGCTCGGCGCGGTCGACCTGATGGGCTTCGGCATCGGCATCGTGATCGGCACCGGCATCTTCACCCTCACCGGTGTCGAGGCGCGCAACAGCGCCGGGCCGGGTGTGGTGATCTCGTTCGGCATCGCCGGCCTGGTCGCGCTGCTCGCCGCGCTCTGCTACGCCGAACTCGCCAGCAGCGTGCCGACCGCCGGCAGCGCCTACACCTACGCGTACGCGACGATGGGCGAGATCGTCGCCTGGATCATCGGCTGGGACCTGCTGCTGGAGTTCGCGCTCGGCGCGGCGGTGGTCGCCCGTGGCTGGTCCGGCTACCTCGCCGACCTGTTCGGCCTGCCCAGCGCCTGGTTCGCCGAGGAGGGCAGCGTCGTCAACCTCGGCGCGATCGGCATCGTGCTGGTACTCGGTGTGGTCGCCGTCGTCGGCATCCGCGAGTCGGCCCGGGTCACCAACCTGCTCGTGCTGGTCAAGGTGGCGATCTGTGCCTTCGTCATCATCGCCGGGCTGTTCTTCGTCAAGGCGGCCAACCTCAGCCCGTTCATCCCGTCCGCCGAGCCGGCCGGGGCCGGGGACGACGGCGTCAAGCAGCCGGTCACCCAGGCGATCTTCGGGTTGGAGCCGTCCGTCTTCGGCTTCGCCGGGGTGCTCACCGCCGCCGCAGTGGTGTTCTTCGCGTACACCGGGTTCGAGGCCGTGGCGAACCTGGGTGAGGAGACCCGCAAGCCCAAGCGGGACCTGCCGCTGGGTCTGCTCGGCACGCTGCTCATCTCCACGGTGCTCTACATCGGCGTCTCGCTCGTCGTTGTCGGCATGGTCAAGTACACCGAGATCGACGAGGGCGCGCCCATCGCGTCCGCGTTCCGGGCGGTCGGCGCCGGCTGGGCCGCGGTGCTCGTCTCCATCGCCGCCGTCGCCGGGCTCACCAGCGTGATCCTGGTCGACCTGGTGGCGATGGGCCGGATCGGCTTCGCCATCGCCCGCGACGGGCTCATCCCACCCGCCATCGCCAAGGTGCACCCGCGCTGGGGCACCCCGTACCGGATCGCCGGGATCATGACCGTCGCGGTGGCGCTGCTCGCCGGTTTCCTGCCGCTGTCCGCGCTGGCCGACCTGGTCAGCATCGGCGCGCTCTGCGCGTTCACGCTGGTCGCGATCGCGGTGCCGATCCTGCGCAGGCGCCGCCCCGACCTGGAGCGGCCGTTCAAGGTGCCGTTCTCGCCGGTGCTGCCGATCGTCACCGCAGTGGCCTGCCTCTACCTGAGCCTGAACCTGTCGGTGGAGACCTGGCTGCGGTTCCTCGCCTGGATGCTGCTCGGCGCGGTCATCTACTTCGGGTACGGCCACCGCAAGAACCGGCTCGCCCGTCGCGAACACTCGGACACCCCCGAGCCCGCCCCC
>NZ_LEKG01000009.1:0-82989 GCF_001029515.1 Micromonospora sp. RV43
GCCCTGCCCCGGCACGTCAGCCCCGCCGCCCGCACCCACGTCGACACCCACGCCGACCTGCTCCTCCCGGCAGACCACGCCGCCGTCGTGCACGCCACCACCACCCGCATGGCGGCGCCGGTCCTCGACATCACCCCACCGGACCGCATGGTCTGGCCCGTCGGCGGCGGTCACGCCGTCCTGCTCGGCGACGCCCTCGCCCCCGTCCGCCCGCACACCGCCCGCGGCGCCAACAACGGCATCGAACAGGCCGCCGGCCGCCGTCATGATCGTCAGTAGTGCCGGTGACCTGCACTGTCAGACGACCGCTCGATTCCGCGGGCGAGGGACGGCGGGACTGTGAGATCCGGTCGGTCTCACAGCCGCCCACGACGGTGGACGGCTCCCCTCCGCGTGTGTTGAAGGTGAATGTCAGGGCTCCGGGTCGGGGCCGCTGGGGTCGGTGTCGGGGAAGCGGTGCGGGTTGGTGGCCGGGTTGTCCGGGCCGTGGTCGGCGGGCAGTTCGTGCAGCCAGCGGCGCGGCCCGGGGTCGGTGGTCAGCGTCCAGGCAGGCCCGGCGGGATGCTCGCCGTGGAGGCCGGTGGCGACGGGCATGGCGGTGGGCACGCCGGCGAGGGCGTCGAGGAGGTGTTGTTCGCGGCGGCGGCCGGGGACGCGCAGCAGCACCGGGTAGCGGGGCCCGTAGGTGGCGAGCTGCTCGTACCCGCGCAGTTTGCGCAGCACGATGCCGAGGGGTTCGGTGCCGTTGTCGTGTTCGAGGAAGAACCCGACTGTGCGCCCTCCGGCGTGCCAGATGCCGTGCCCGTCGGGCTGGACACCGGTTCCGCTGCCGGCGGCGTAGGAGGCGGCGGCGAAGGCTGCGGTGGTGTGCTGTTCGGACCACCACCGCGCCAGACGAGCGTGTTCGTCGGTGCGGGCGTAGCCGAGCAGGTCGACGAACAGCTGGTTGGTGCCGAGCAGGTGGGCCAGGCGGCGGCTGCCGATGATGCGTTCGGTGCGGTCGATGCTGGTGCGTGGGGCGCGGGCGTCGGCGTGGTTCGGGTCGTTGAACTGGGTGGGGTGGACCACGGCGCCGAGCGGTCCGAGGGTGTAGAGGTACTGGCCGCTGCCGGTGGTGACGTCGACGAACCGGCTGACCGCCTCCATCTGGTGCAACTGGGCGAGTCGGAGCCGGGCCGAGCGACGCGACGGGAACAGCGCCGTGGTGATCTGGTCGGTGGACAGCACGTAGTGCTCGGCGAGCCACCGCAACAGCTGATGATCACGGGCGGTCAACCGACGAAGCCGGTCAAGACGAGCAAGACGAGACGACGAACGGGAACCAGGCGAAGAGGCGGAGGAAGAGGCGGAAGCCGAGCGGGAGACGGAGTTGTTGGTGGACACGGTGAATGCTCCAGGCGGAGGAGGAGTTCCCTCCGAGGGAGGGTGTCTGAGTTCGGTGAGGTGGTCACCGGAGGCTGGACACGGCCGGTGAGCGGCACTGACAGACCCGGACGGCCGGATCTGTCAGTGCGGTGTGGTGATCGGTGGTGAAGGGCTGGTGAAGCCCTCACGGAAGGGGCGACCAGGACTCGGTCGACCTCGGTCGACCGATCTGTCGATCTTGCTTCAAGCGTCCTGCGGCGTTCAGGTGTTCGCCTTCGGACCGCTCTTGCCCCGGGACCGGCGGTTGTCGTCAGGTCGGGCCGAGAACCGGTCGACGAGGTCGTCGATCGCGCTGGTGTCCTGCGCCGGAACCGCCTGCGCCGCGGCCTGACGGATCGCCGTCGCCTCGCCCACGACCGGCTTCGGCGGCCGAGTCTTGAGGGTGAACGCCGGCGTCTGCCGCCCACCGACGACGAGCCGCCCGACAGCGGTGTAGGCGTCCAGGTGCGTCAGGTCGTGCTCATCGAGCTCGGGCAGGGTGTGCCGGGCCAGCACGCGGGCGTCTTCCGGGGCGACGGAGAAGTACAGCTTGTTGCGGGCGTTCGCCGACGCCGCTGCCAGGAGGTCCTTCGGGAACTGGGCGAGGTCCTGGTGGGCGAGGACCATCGACAGTCGGTACTTCCGCGCCTCCGCCAACATTGAGTCCAGGCTGTTGGCGAGGGTCAGGAAGTTCTGGCACTCGTCGATGATCAACGTGGCGTCGCGGCGTTTGTCCGCCGGCACGGCGGCGCGGGCGGTCGCGGCCTGCCACACCTGCGCCAGGACGAGGGAGCCGAGTAGCTTGCTGGTGTCCTCACCCAACTGCCCCTTTGGGATGCGTACCAGCAGCGCCCCACCGTCGAGGACTTTGCCCATGTCGAAGCTGGACCGGGGGTAGCGCATGGTGCGCTTGACGAAGTCCCGCAGCAGGAACGCCCGCAGCCTCGCGAGGACGGGGCCGATGACCTGGGAGCGCAGGGCCGGGTTGAGCTGGTCGTACCACTGCCAGAACCCGGACAGGCCGGCCGGGTCATCGAGGCCGACGGTCATCGCCGACCGGAACTGCGCCGAGTTGAGCAGGGGCGGGATGTGCTGGAGGGTGACGTTGGCGTGCCGCAGCAGGGTCAGGCAGGCCACCCGCATGACGTCGTCCATCCGCGGCCCCCACGCCTTGGCGAAGATGTTCCCGAAGATGCTGACGAGGTTGTCGACGACGAGGTCGGGGTCGCTGCCGGACAGCGGGTTGAGGGTGGGCGGGTTGGGCTGGTNATGCGGGTGGGGCTGGTCGGGGTCGAACAGCACCACCCGACCCGCAACGCTGGCGGGAAGCCGGTCGAGGATGTCGAGGACCATGTCGCCGTGCGGGTCGATGACCACGGTGCCCCGGCCGGCTTTGATGTCCTCGACGGCCATATTGACCAGCAGGGTCGTCTTCCCGGAGCCCGTCGATCCGACCACATGCATGTGATACCTCGCATCGGCGACGGACAGGGCCACCGCGTGCCCACCAACTTCGGCGTCACCGAGGACCTTCATCCCGCGGCCGCCGGTCGGCACCGCCACCGGGGCGGGCATGGACTTCGCCCGCGCCCGGTCCAGCCCCGGTACGGCCAGATCCCGGGGCAGCGCCGCGAGGACGGCCAGCTCGGGGGTGGAGGCCAGGAACCCCGCCCCGAGCCGCCGGGTGGCCACCACGGCCACCGGTTGCGCCATCCGCGCCCGGTGGGCGAGCCGGTTGCGGCCGGCGTACACGGCGAACGACGAGGCGACCGCGTCCGCGACCCCCCGCAGCCTGCCCTCCGGCCGGGACCCCCCGCGGTGGTTGTTCTTCGCGATGGCGTAGCGAATACCGATCGTCCACAACGGGTGGGCGGTCTTGTCGAGGATCGCCCGCACGTCCCGCTCCACACCGGGGTCCCGGCGGCCGGCCGGCTGGCCGCCGCTGCGGGCGGTGGCGGTACGGCCGGGAAGGAACGCCTCGATGAGCCACAGCAGCGGGGCGGCGGGATTGATGGCCGGTACGGCCGTCTTACCGTCGCGCATTCGGCCGGCTGCGCGGCGGGCCCGTGCGGTCCGTCGTGGGGCGGCGGGGCGGGCGAGGACCTGCACGCAGGCGTACTCGTCCGGCTTGAGCTGCGACCCGGCCGACATCAGCGCCCGCAGCGGGTCGTTGTCGTGATCGGTGGTGAACGGCAGCCACTCCGCGGCGGTCGGCAGCAGGTGCCCGCCGACGGCGTTCGGCACATCGAGGGGGATCGGCGGTGGGGCCTGGTCGTCGGTGGTGCAGGCGGCGCCGGGCCACGCGGCCCGGACGGCGGCCTCGACCGCCCCAGCCGGCACTGTTCCGGGTACCCAGATCGAGATGAGCAGCTGCCGGCCGGTCCAGGTGTACTGCCACGCCACATGGGGGGCGCCGTACAGCAGTCGGCGTCGCCGGGACGGGGTGAGGGTGCCGTGCAGGTTCGCCCACACCGCGGCGGCGCTGTGCGGGTCGACCTCCGGCGGTGGGGCGACGGTGACGAGGCGGGCGCCGTCGGCGTGGCGGCGGTGCCGCCACCCGTCGAGCAGGTTCCGCCCGGCGCCGTAGGCGACGAGCAGGGCGGCGGCGACTGCCAGGAGCCATGGCCGGTCGGCCGCCCAGTGCGCGGCGTGCAGAATCCAGCGGGTGGGCGCGCCTGGCGGGGAGATGAGACCGGCGCCCGGCCCGGACGGGCTGGGCGCAGGCGTCGGCGATAGGGCATGCAGGGGTGTCACAGGTCCTCCTCCCTGTCGTCGGAGTCGAGGCCGGCGAGGTCGGACGGCTTCGTGGTCGCGAGAAGGTGTTCGGCCTGCGAGGAGATCGACTCGAACGCGGTCCGGTTCGTCCCCGAGATGAGCAGGCCGTGCCCGACCCGGGCGGACAGCAGCATCCGCCGC
The DNA here is from genome assembly GCF_001029515.1 of Micromonospora sp. RV43. Taxonomy (NCBI): domain Bacteria; kingdom Bacillati; phylum Actinomycetota; class Actinomycetes; order Micromonosporales; family Micromonosporaceae; genus Micromonospora; species Micromonospora sp. RV43. Next base: position 4,321 of record NZ_LEKG01000009.1, read on the forward strand.
TCGCCCGCGGTCAGGCCGAACGCGTCGGCGACCTGGTCGATGGCCTGCGGAGCCTGCTTGAGCAACACCTGCGTGGCCGCGTTCGACACGACGGCCTGGCCGAGGTCGGTGCCGAGCACGTCGGCGACGTCCTGGGTGATGACCGACAGGCCGGCGTTGCGTTTCCGGCCGGCCTTGGACATCTTGAACAGGAACCGGGCGCCCTCCCCGTCGCGCATCAGCAGCCATGCCTCATCCACCACGACCAGCCGCCTCGCCTCCGGCGAAAAGGTGGTGCGGTACTGCCGCGGCAGGTCGACCTGCCGCCAGATCTCGTCCAGGGCGAGCAGAGTGCCGACGGTCCGCAGCTCGTCCGGCAGGTGCCGCAGGCTCCACACGACGAGGTGCCCGTCCGGGCGGGTCGTGGTCGGGGAGTCGAACAGGTCGGAGTACGAGCCGGCCACCCACGGGGCGAGTCGGGCGGCGAGTTCGTGCGCGGCGGCGGCGTCGTCAGCTCGCAGGGTCGCGGCCAGATCCTTCAGCAGGGGCGCCGGCCGGTGGTGGGTGGCCGGGTCGGCCGTGATGCCCGCCTGCCGGTAGACGGCGAGGATCGCCCGGTCCAGGGCGGCACGCTCGGCCGGCGGCGGCAGCTGCCCCACCAACACGCTGATCAGCGTGTGAAGGAACAGGCCGCGGCGGGTGAGCACGTCCGGGCGGGTGTCCCCGACCGGCAGGTCCAGAGGGTTGATCTTCACGCCGGGCGCGCCGAGCCGCACGATGGTGCCGCCGACCGCGTCCGCGAGGCGGAGGTATTCGTCCTCGGGGTCGACGACGGCGACCTGCACCCCCTGGTACAGGTTGCGGAGCACGTCGAGCTTGACGAAGTAGGACTTGCCGGCGCCGGAGCGGGCGAGGACGACGCTGTTGTGGTTCTCCTGCGCCCACCGGTCCCACCAGACGATGCCCTGGGAGTCCGGGTTGACCCCGTACAGCACCCCACCGGTGGTGGCCGGGTCGCCCGGCAGCGGCGCCGGCAGATCGGCGCTGGCGAGGGGGAACGCGGCGGCCAGGGCTTGGGTGTCCATCGTGCGGCGCATCTGCAGACTGTCGGTGGCCAAGGGCAGGGTGGTGGTCCAGCCGGGCAGATGCCGCCACGTCGCCGGCTGCACCTCGATCAGGGTCGACGCGGCGGCGGCCTTCACCTGCGCGCACGCGTCGAGGAGTTCGGCCTCGGTGCGGGCGTGCACGGTCAGGTACAGGCCGACGCGGAACAGCTTCGCCGCACCCCGGGCGAGGCGTTCGGCGAGGTCGGCGGCGTCGTCGGCGGCGGCCTCCACGTACGGGTCGGCCAACTTGCCCTTCTGCTCGTCGGCCCGCCGGCTGGATTCGAACCGGGCCCGCTGGTTGCGCAGCCGCGACGCGGCGACCGGCGCGGGGATCGGGTCGATGTGCAGGGCGAGGTCGAGGCGGCCTGGCCAGGACAGCAGCGGCTCCAGCCACGCCGGCCCGACCTCGGCCGGGTAGCCGGTCACCACCAGGGTGGCGGCGTAGCCGTCGCCGACCCGTAGGAACCGGGGCGTGACCTCCACCGAGGCCGGAGCTACCGTCGCCGCGAGTCCGGCGGACGGCGGGCTGGTGCTGTCGTCGTTGGGGGCGCGTCGGCGCTTGACGGAAATCATGATGTCCTCCTGGTGCGTGGTTTCTTCGTCGGAGGCGCGGTGATGGTGGTGTGGGGGGCGGCGAGGCCGCCGGGGCGAGGCGGCCGGTAAGGGTCGGCCGCGGCGGCCAAGGCCGTGGTTGTGGCGTGGCCGTCCAAGGCGCGGGTGGTGACGCCCAGCCCGGACAGCGACCGGACCGTCTGGTCGGCGCGGCGCCGGGCGGCGTGCTCGCCACGCTCACCGCTGGTAGTGCGGGTGACGATGAGGACCTGCCGGCGCAGCGGATCCCGCCGCTCGGCGAGATCGTCGAGGAAACGGGCATGGTCGGCCGCCGCGTCCGCGAGAGCCGGGTGCGGCATCCCGTCCGCCGCTTGGGCGAGGGTGCGGGCGGCGGAGTGCAGGTCGACCGGCTGCGCCGACACCACAATCTGCGTCGGCGTGGACAGGCTGTTGAGCCAGCGGCCGAACGTGTCGACCAATGCGGCTTGCTCGTCGGCGGTACGTAGCGCCAGGTTGACGCTAGTCGCCGCGACCATCGCCGCCTTCACCGCTCCGAGGCTGATCTCGCCGTGGTCGTCGATGGCGTCGGCGGGCAACTTCAGCGGCGCCGGCAGCATCACCTTCGACGCCGGGGCCTGCACCCAGTCGGGTGTCTTGGCGGTGATGTCGGTGGTGGACAACGCGCGTGGTGCTCGGGAGTGGCGCACCGCGGCGACCAGCCACACGTCCATGGGCAGTCCGTCGCGGCGGCCGACCGTAAGGCCGAACACCAGACCGCCGAGCACGACGGCCGCGCCGAGCAGCACCGGTGCGGGCACCACGGTGTGCAGGGCCTTCCAGCCGCCGTAGAAGACGACGGCGGCCACCGCCAAGATCGCCAGTTGCCGGAACGTCAGCCCGTAGAGCACCTTGTCCGGCGCGTCCACGTCGGCGGGCATGCGGGCGGTGACGGCCTGTTCGTCGCGGCGGGCGCGGCTCATCGTCGCACCGCCCCAAGGCCCGGGATGCGCAGCCCGCGGGTGAGCTGCTGCACCACGACGACCCGCACGACCGCGCCGAGCACGTTGCCGCCACGCCCACCTCCGCCGCTGGTGGCGTAGCGGCGCATCAGACCCGGCACCTTGACCGTGGTCCACAGCAGGACCATCACGACGAACAGGTTGAGCACACCGCCCGGTTCGACCGGCAGGCCCAGCAGCGGCAGCATGCTGCTGGTATCCAGCAGCATCCACTGGCCGGCGAACAGCACGAACGCCTGCACCACCGGGATCGCCAGCATGGCGACGTACGACCGCCACCACATGCGGGCCACCCCATCGGTCTGCGGCAGCGCGTGGCAGGCCAGCGCGATCGGCGCGACCGCGGTGAGCACCAGCGCGACCGCGAAGCGGACGATCACACTGCAGGCCGTGGCGGCGAGCAGGAACACGATGATCGCCAGGCAGACGACGAACAGCAGACCGGCGGTCTGGTCACGCGCGGCCATCAGGTGGGTCTTGACGGCGTCGAGGGCCCCGTCGCCGTTGAAGTCCTGCGCGGTCAGTGCGGCGGTGAACGCATTGGCGTACTCGATGAGCGCGCCGGCGATCAGTTGGGAGAAGTGGGCGGTGACGAACCCGACGACGCACCGCGGCAGGAGGTCCTTGGCGGTGTAGCGGGCGCGTTCGTCGCCGCCGGCGACCATGGTCAGGACGCCGGCGGCGACGAACGCCAGGACGAAGACGGTGTCGACGACCCAGATCGACCGTCCGGTGAGGGCCTGCACCTGCGGCAGGGCGGTGACGTCCGGGGTGATCAGCAGCGCGTGGGTGATCGCGGTGATGAGCCCGTTCAGGCAGTCCAGCAGCAGGCCGGCGAACCAGTCGAGGATCTGGTTGAGCGCCCAGGCCATCGTCAGCCTCCGACGATTCCCTGGACGACCTCCAGCAGGATGGGCGCGAGCACGGCCAGGCCATAGCCGATCAGGGCGTTCTTCAGTGCGCCCTTGGCCTTGTCGACCTGGGCCGGGTCGCCGCCGGCGGTGGCCCAGTACACGCCGGCTAGGACCAGGAACAGGGTGGCGACGGCGGCCAGGATGCCCATCACCCAGGTCTGCAGGTTGGCGATGACGGTGGGCAGGTCGTTGGCGGCCAGGACGACCGGGCCGCCGGGGTCGGCGTAAGCGGCGGCGGGCACGGCCAGCATCCCGAGGACAGCCGCGGCGGGTGCGGCGCCCCGGGCGGCGAGGCGAAGCGCGCGGGTCGTCATCGGTGCGTGGGTGAGGGCGGTGGTCAGGGCACGGGAACGTGCCAACAGCGGGCGGAACATGATGGCTGCACCTCCCGCCCCGGCTCGTGTCGGGGCGATTCGTCGAAACGGTGGGCGGAGAGCCGCCGCCGGGCTCGGGAAAGACACGTCGGCCGGGAACCGTGGTGAGCCTCGGGAGGAGCTCGTCCTCCCGTTCGGGTTGGCGATGATCGATGAGGTGTCAGCGCATCAACGTGGCGCGGCACCCGAGGCACCCGGTCCCGTGCCGACCTGGCCTCCCGGCCCGGCGGCGGGCGGAATCAACCCCTTGCGTGACGCCGTGGTGGCACTGGAGTAGTTCCGCACCCTCAAACCGGCGTTTGTGAGCTGTGGCGAACACCTGCCGATCCCACAGCGCTCCGACACGACCTCACAGACCTCTGACAGCCCTGGTCAGCGGCCTGTCCGACGATCATGCCGATGGTGGCGGACCTCGCCGTCGGCGTCGGCGCCGGAATCTCACAGCTGCCGAATCAACACCCGTCGGCGCCGCTGTCAGATCCGTGGGAGATCCGTCAGGCCCGCTTGGCAGCGGCCACGGCGGGTCTCCCCGTACCGGGGTTGGGCCGGTCGCAGCGGTGAGAAGTGACGGGTTCGTCGCACGCGCTCGCGGGCCCGACCAGATGGTCGGGCCCGCGTCCGGAGAGCCTGCGGGATGGTCGGCGGTCAGGCTGCTGCCAGCGTCACCTGCGCCAGATGCCGTGCGCTGCCGCCGCGGGCGGCCCGGATGTGCTGCCGTCGCTCGGCCGCGGCGGCGAGGTTTTCCCGCGCCCGGGGTGAGGTCGCCTCGGTGAGCATCCCGGCGGCGAGCGCGTCGGCGATGCGGATGTCGATGCGCTCGACACGTCGCCGCAGCGTGTCGACCTCCAGGCCGAGGCGGGCGGCGATGGGTTCGATGGCCCGGTGGCCCAGCCGTACGTCGATGTAGGGCTGCTCGTCGCACTCGTCGACGATGCCCAACTCGACGGCCCGGCGCACGAGGAGGTCCGGATGGCCGTAGGGCCGCTTCGGGGTGCGGGGGCCGGTGACGTGTTCGAGGTCGTCCACCGGCACGGCCTCGGCGCCGTCACGTTGCCGCAGTTCGTGGCCGGCCCGCCAGGCCGCCATGCACAACGCCGCGTACGGCGCCGGTTTGGCCAGGTCGACCCGGTCGCGCAGGGCGGTCAGGAACCCGGTGAGGATTTCGGCGTCCAGGTCGTGGGCGTCGCCGGCCCAGCCGGTGTGCAGCCGGCCGGCGTAGCGGCGCAGTGCGGGCATCGCCAGGGCGACAGCGGCGATGACCCAGGCGGGGCCGTCGAGGCGGGCGCGGCGGATCAGCTCCCGCCACACCACGTCACGCGCCGTGTAGGCGCGGGGATGTTCCAGCAGCCACTGTCGCAACGCCGGCAGCGCGATGACACCGCCGGGCAGGCCGGTGTCATCGCCGAGCTGGCCGACAACTGGGTCGAGGTCCAGTGACAGCGGGTCGGGGTCGCATGTCAGGTCGGCGAACGCGGTGTCCACGGCGTCCAGAGGTGAGTCGGGCCAGTCGGTGGCGGAGGCGGTCATGTCACGAGCTCCCATGTCAGAGGCGAATGTCGATGACGGGCCGGAGCCGTGCAGCCCGGCGCGCCTGACCGCCATTGCGCCACCCCGGTCTCACGGACCCCTGACAGCGCAGGCTGCGCAGGCATGGACATCGGGTCGACGGCGTCAGCCGCCCACCGGCCACCTCTCACTGACGATCGACGTCGACGTGCGTCATCGTTCTGACAAAGCCACGTTGACCTGCGCGCTGACACGACCGGAGACGGCGGACATGGTCCGCAGCGGCGGCCGGCCGGTGAGGACGCGGCACCGCCGCGCGGGTCTGACGACGCGTCCCGGCCGGTCTCACAGCGCCTGACAGCGCCTCACGGGCGCAACGGTGTCAGACCGCGACCGACTGGACGTCCCCGCCGACTGTCGGCGTCCACCGGGCGCCGCCGCGTCGGCTGACAGCGTCCGTCCGGCGGGCCCCGACGGTTTGACGAGCCGCCGTCCGAATGACAGACCGGAGCCGGTGTCCTCGGTGACGCCGCTGCCCCCGGGGGAACCGGACAGCGGTCTGACACCGAGGGGGCTGACAACGGGGGCCCAGCCGGTCTCACAGCGTCTAACAGCGCCCCGCGGGCGGCACGGTGTCAGATCGCGACAGGCTGACACTGCAGCCGAATGTCATCGTCAGCCCTGCGCGCCGCGGTGGCGCGCCGTCTGACAGCGTTCGTCCGGCGTGGGGACGGTCTGACACGGCCGCCGCCTCCGATGACAACCCAGCACCGGTGTCCTCGGTGACGCCGCCGCCGTCCGGGACACCGGACGGCGATCTGACAGGACCGGCCAGCGCCCGTGTGTCATCGATGCAAGCCGCTGTCATGGTCGAGGTGGTCGTGACCGTGCGTGTCTGACAGCCGGGGGTGGCCGATCGCTCTGACGATCTCACGACGCCGACCCCGGCCCCGGTCGAGCCGGCGACCGCCGGATCATCCCGCGTTCCCGAGGCCAGCCGAGGGGACAGGAATCGGTTGTCAGACATTCGTGAGATCCGCGTGAGATCGGCAGGTGTTCGCCACAGCTGACAAACACCGGTTTGAGGGTGTCAGCGCACCACGGCGCGGCGCGGAGCCGACACCACATGAGCGAGCACACGCCGCAGCACCACAACCCGCAGCACGATCCCATCGTCGACACCGGCCCGCTGGCCGGGGTCGACCCGACGCCGACCGACTTGGTCGCCGGTGACCCGCCGGTACCGCTCACCGTCTGGCGCACCGCCCGCACCCCGGGCGACGCCGGACGCAGCATCGGCACCCGCCTCGCCGCCCGGCTCATCGCCGCCTACAGCCGCCCCGGCGAGGCGGTCGTCGACCTCAGCCCCGACCACGCCCTCACCCAGGCCTGCGCGGCTGGGGCCCGCCTGCACCACCCGGCGTGGTTCACCGACGCCTCCAGCCTGATCATCGGCCGCGCCACTCCCGTCCCGCCCGCCGGCACCACCGGCGACACGGACGCCGACGACGACCTGCCAGAGATGGGCGCCTGGTTCGGGGACGACCTCACCGACCCCGACCTGCACCCACCGGCCGACACGGCCGCCGGGCGGCAGGCCGGCGGCTCCCTGCAGCAGGCGACCAGTCTCGTGGTCGCCTGCTGGCCCCTCGACCCCAACGCCGCCGCCAACCGGGTGCGGCTGGCGTGGCTGCTGACCGGCTGCGCCCAGCTGCTGGAGCCGGGTGGCTGCCTGATCCTCGTCGTCACCGTCCCGGCCGGCACCACCGCCGGCCCGGAGGACTTCTCCGGCGTGGTCGAGGCCGCCGCCGGCGTCGGGCTGGGCTACCTGCAGCACCTTGTCGCGGTCACCGCCGACACCGACGGGGACGCGTTCGTCTACCACGTCACCGACGAGGAACTCCTCACCCTCGCCAACAGCATGGGCGATCGGTGGCGGGTGGCGCACCTGCGGGTCCACGCGGACCTGATGGTGTTCAGCCAGACCCAGCGCCACACCCCGCGCCGGGGCGGGCGCGAGGGCGGTGGTCGCCGTGGCTAGGCACCGCGCACACACCCCCGAACCGGCCCACGAGCAGACCACGACCACTGCCGCCACGAGCCCCGACCCGATCGGACGCCACCGGGCTGCTCCCGGCCCGGAGGGCCTGTCGGTGTGGGCGACCGCGCAGTCCACCGGCCCCGTCCAGCGCCGCGGCCGGTACGTCCGTGAGTCAGTGCAGCACCCGGCGCGGATGCTCCCCGCGATCGCCGCGCACGCCGTCACCGCCTACACCCAACCGGGGGACCTGGTGCTCGACCCGATGTGCGGGATCGGCACCACCTTGGTGGAGGCGATCCACGCCGGCCGGGACGCGATCGGGGTGGAGTACGAGTCCCGCTGGTCCGACGTCGCCGACGCGAACATCAAGCACGCCCACACCCAGGGCGCGGCCGGCCGGGCCGGCGTCATCCGCGGCGACGCTACCCGCATCCTGTCGCTCGTACCAGGCGCCCTGGCCGGGCAGGTCGCCCTCGTGGTGACCTCGCCGCCGTACGGGCCGACCGTGCACGGCTTGGTTCGGCCCGGCGCGGACGGGGTGGCGAAGTTCGACAACGCCTACAACGACGGCACCGACCGCGGGAACCTTGCCTACCGCGACCTCACCGGACTCGCCGACGGGTTCGCCCAGATCCTCGCCGGCTGCCACACCCTCCTCAAGCCTGGTGGGGTCGTCGTGGTGACCGCCCGACCGTGGCGCAAGCACGGCGAACTGGTCGACCTGCCCAGCGCGGTCATCGGCGCCGGCATCCGGGCCGGCCTCACCCCGGTCGACCGGTGCGTGGCGCTGCTCGCCGCCGTCCGCGACGGCGGGCTCGTCGCCCGCCCGTCGTTCTTCCAACTCCAGGCCGTCCGTAAGGCCCGGGCCGCCGGCACCCCCATGCACCTGATCGCGCACGAGGACGTCCTCGTGTTCATCAAGAGCCAGACCGACTCGGATGCAGGAAGCCCGAAGGAAAACCTCGGGGGAGGGGTGGTCGTGTGAGTGCCCCTACCTACCGCTACACGAGCCTCAGGGCTGGAGCGAAGAGCTGCTGCATGCGGTTGGCCGCGCGCGGTGAGACTCGGCCACTAGACGCCGGGGAGGTGCGTGATTGACCACCGACCCGCACCGCGCATCGGATCGCTGTGCACCGGCTACGGCGGCCTCGACATGGCCGTCGAGCTGGTGCTCGGCGGCGAGCTCACCTGGTACGCCGAAACCGACCGGCACGCGCGCATCGTCTGCGCCCACCACTGGCCCGGTGTGCCCAACCTCGGTGACATCCGCACCGTCGACTGGACCCGCGTCGAGCCCGTCGATGTCCTCACGGCCGGGTTCCCGTGCCAGGACATCTCGAATGCCGGCAAGCGCGCCGGCATCACCGGAGAGCACTCCAGCCTGTGGAGTGCTGTCGCCGACGCCGTTCGCGTCCTTCGACCGCCGCTCGTGTTCGTGGAGAACGTCGCCGCCCTCCTACGCCGGGGATTCGACGTCGTCGAAGCCGACCTGGCCGCGATCGGGTACGACACGAGCTGGACGTGCCTACGCGCGTCCGACATCGGCGCCGCCCACCGCCGCGACCGGCTGTTCCTGCTTTATCTGGACACTCTCGCGCAGTCGTGACGGAGATCACGGGTCGTCGACGTTCACGATGCCGAGTTGAACAATTTCCAGTTCCCCTCGGAAATGACCTCGACGCCGCTGTCGGTCACTTTGATGGCTGTCTGATCGTCAGTGGCATACGCGGGGCCCTTGATCTCGGCGGCCCATCGTTCCGCTGCGGTCGTGGAGTACGCCGGGCTATCTGGGGTGTCGAGGTGCGGGAAGATCGAGAAATCGACGAGTCCCAGTGTGCGGTCGTCCTCGTCGGGGCCGGTGAAGTACTGCCCGATCCGGGGGGCCAGCACCATGCTTCCGGCGCTGAGGCCGACGTAGACCGTGTCGTGTAGCGACGGGAGGAGATCGGCCAGGCCGGACTCTCGCATCCAGTGGCACAGGTACATCGTGTGGCCGCCGTTAACCAACAGGACATCGGTCTCGCGGACCCAGGAAGTCCAGCGGTCCTCATCGAGGCTTGGCAGTGCGGTGAGTTCCAGCATGCCCACTGACTTCCAGCCCAATCCGGTCATAGGGCTGGGTGATTGTCCGCTGGTGAAGCGCCATGGGCCGCCTGGCTCCCCGTACGGGCCTCCGTACCCTGCCGTGGGGATGCAGAGGGCGTTGGCCTCGGCGATGGGTTTACCGAGGAGATCGACCAGGGCCTCCCGGATGCTTGCGTTCCGGACGCCGGAGTCGGTGAGGAGTAGCTTCATCACATCCCGCAGTTGTCTTGTCGTAAGGATCCCGCCGGCCACTGATTATGTGTCGGCGGGTCCAGCGGGGCCGAGTTCGTCGAGGAGTCCGCGGATACGGTCGGCGGCGCAGCGGTGTCGTTCGATCTCGCGGGCCCAGCCGCGTTCGGTGGCGTCGGCGATGAGTTGTTCCTCGGTACGCAACCGTTCCTGTAGTCGAGGGACGTACTGGGGTGTGGTGACGAACTTGGGGCAGGTCAGATAGATGTCGCACTCACATGGCCCTTCTTTGGGCAGGCGCAGGCAGTGGCCGAGTTCGAGTTCGGTCTTGTAGAAGTTGGTCTGCAGCCAGGCGAGCGCGGTCTGATCCAGTTCACTGCGGCGCAGGGTGTCGGCGAGGGGTCCGGCGAGGGCGGCGCCGGGTTGCAGGACCGCTTGGTAGTCGGCCAGCACGGTCGGGTCGGAGATCTGCGAGTAGGTCATGGACATGCCCGCGCTGAGGTGCCCGAGGATCTTCATGATCGTCTGGGTGCGGGCGCCTCTCTCGGCCAGTTGGGTGCCCAGCGTGTGCCGGAACCGGTGGGCGTGGATGGCGGGCTTGCCTTCGGCGTTGAGGATGCCGAGTTCGTCGCAGATGCGTCCGAGCGGCACGGTGAACAGGTATTCGACGTCAGCGAGCCGGCCGTTGTTGAGGAACAGATAGCGCACCGTCTTGCCGGTGTCCTTGTCGTGGATCCCGCGGTCGCTGTGTCCGGCACGCAGTTCATGGACCCGGCGGATAGCTTCGGCGGCTTCGGGGTGGATCGGCACCGTGCGTTCTTTGAGTGACTTTCCGGCGGCGAGCCGCAACCGCGGGGTGCCGTCGGGGTAGGTGTCGAGGCAGTCGAGGTGCAGTCGGCGGATCTCTCCGCGGCGGGCGCCGCTCCACCGGGCGGTCAGCAGTGCGCACCGTTGCAGCGGGCATTCGATGGTGCGGATCGCGGTCATCAGCGGTTCGAGTTGGTGGGTGGGGATGAATCGTGGGACGCGTTGGACCGCTCGGGGCACGTCCAGGCGGGTCAGCACGGGGCGAGCGGGCATGTCGGTCCACTCGGCGTGGGCTCCGTGGCGGAAGAACACGGTGACTTCGGAGATGATGCTGCGGCGGTAGGTGTCGCTGAGCGGCTGCTCGGGGTGCCTGACCTTGCGTTGTGCGACCAGCCAGGTCATGAAGTCCAGCAGGTCGGCACGGCTCAGCTCGGCCAGGCTCTCCACGGCCGGGCGTTGTTGGGCCAGCCAGCTGCCCAGGCGTCGCATCGCTGCCCGGCTCGCGCTCATCGAGTCGGGCCGTACGATGAGGGCTCGTTCGATCAGATAGCGGTCCATCACCGTGGCGATTCGCGGCTGCGGGCTCAACGGCGGCAACGGCTTGGGCGCGTTGCGCTGAGGTAGCCGGTCGGTGATTCCGGCGTGGAACAACGCGATCCCGGTGCGGAACACGTTGGTGCCCCACGCGTTCTTGATCGTCATGAGGTGCCGCGGGCTGAGCACCTCGTCGATGCCGGGGATCTGATCGAGGGTGCGGATCGTCGCCCGCAGTTGCTCGACATCGTCGGCGGTGATCGCGTGCAGGTCAGGGTCGCCGCGGTGCAGCACCAGTCGCATCACGGTCCAGGACACCCGGAACGTGCTGCTGCCGGGGTTGTGCCCCAGCGCGGTCACCTGCTCGCGCAGTTGGTCGACCTGGGCGGTCAGTGGCAGGCCGAGCTGGTCGGCGATCGGCCACGGTTTGATCACACCGATGCCGAGCAGCCAGCCCCAGTCCAGCCGCAGACGACCGGTCAGGGCCAGGTAGACCAGGTAGTCGCGGGCGTCGTAGTTGATCCAGCCGGCCGTGACGTCGAAGTCATCCCCGGGGCCGCGACGTCGGGTCTGGGTGTCCTTGTTGCGCCACCCGAGACGCTGACGCAGTGGCTGGTCGAACCAGCTCTCTAACTCGGGGAACTGGCGCAGGAAGCGGACGTGTCGGCGATGCAGCCGGATCTTGCGGTCAGGGCTGTAGATGCCGCTGTGCTCGACGAACGACGTGTACTCCTCGGCCGGACAATGTCGTGGACCACCGACCACGGTCGGTGGCGGTGACGCCGGCAGGCGCAGAACGGCCCCGCTCATGGTGCGGTGTCCCCGATCGCGGCCCGGTAGTCCTTGACCACATCGGGATCGCTGACCCGGGTGTAGATCTTCGTCGAGTCGGGGCTGGCATGCCCGAGCCTGGTCATCAGGGTCAAATCCCGCATCCCGCCTTCGAACATGCGAGTCGCGTGCGTGTGGCGCAGCGCATGGGGTGTCAGCCAGGCGTCGCGGACGCCGGCACGCCGGGCCGCCCGGGCGAACATGCGCACCAGGCCGTCGTAGCTCAACGCCTCTAATCGTCGTCGGCCGCGACCACCGACGAGGAACACATAGCCGGTGTCGGCGTCGACGGGGCGTTCGTGCATGACGTAGTCGCTGACGGCCGGTAAGGCCCGGCCTTCCAGCAGGTCGACGGTCCGGTCCCGGCGGGATTTCTGTCGCACTCCTGCCGGGTGATCGGTCCGGTGGCGCACCACGATTCGCCTGCGTCCGTAGGAGATGTCCTCCAGCCGCAGGCCCAGGACCTCTCCTGGCCGCAGGCCGCCTTCCCACATCAGCTCCAGCAGAGCGCGGTCCCGCCGGGTGCGCAGCACGCCCAGCAAGGCGACGTAGGTGTCGTCGGACATCGGTCTTGGCAGCGACTCCACCGTCTTGATCCGCAACGCCCGACGTACCGGCCGCTGCGGGCGCGACGTCACCAGCGGCGCCCGAGGTCGGCCCGGAACTCGGGCCGCTGCCTGGTCAGGGATGGTCACGATCGGGTTATCGGCGCCGCCGTAGCGTTCGATGCTGATCAGGTACTCGAAGAACGACGACACCGCAGCCAGCACCCGGTTACAGGTCTTGGCCGCCAACAAGCGGCCGTTCCCGGCAGTCAACGCGAGGTCCAGCCGCTGGGCCTTGCGGCTCGACGAATGGGTTCGCAACCACTCGATGAAACTCACCGCCAGCGCAGGCCGGAACTCCTCGACCGTCAAGCCACGCTCGTGCAGAAACCGGTACAGCTTCTGCAAGTCGTACGCATAGGCACGGACCGTGTTCGGCGAATAGTCGCGCACCGTCAACAGGCGGAGGAACCCGGTCACATCGGCTACGGGCACGCCGGTGTCGTCAACCAGCTCCACCGCCGGCTGCCCGGGCCGGGCATCAACAGCCTTCGTCACACGCACGCTGGACAACGTAGGGGCTCAACGAGTCGTCCGCAGAATCGCCAGAACCTCAATTGTCCAGATAAGAAGGTGGCCGCACCCGCCGAACGACTGGGAGGGGGTGCGGACGCTGCCGACCCCCTGCGCCCGTGACGGCAAAGGACCCGGCCACCAGCACGGGCTGCCCGACCTCATCGAACCGTCGGGCTCGACCCACGGCCTCCTATCCACCTCCACCTTGGGGCGCACCGTTGCGCACGGGCATACGCGGGCCGACGGCGCGCGGCTGCTGCCCACCCCTAGGGCGAGCGACACCGGCACGCCCGGACGACGTGCGGGGGCCGGGTTCCGGCCTCCGCTGTCGCAGGTGCTGCTGCCCACCCCACGGGCCACCGACGGCGAGAAAGGTTGCCCTGGGCAGCGCGGCTCGCACGGCGACCTGACTCTCCCTTCCGCGGCGGTGCGGGTCCCGGCCCGGATCCTGCCCACCCCGCGCGCGTCCGACGGGCGCGGTCCCGGGCGGCACGGCGGCGGCGGCGCGGACCTGCGCACCACCATCGCCGGGCTCGGGCAGCCCGACGAACAGCGGTGGGGCGGCTACGCCGACGCGGTGGCCCGCTGGGAGCTGCTGCTCGGCCGGCCCGCACCGGAACCCACGCAGACCGGCCGGCACGGCAAGCCCGTCCTCGCGCCGCCGTTCGTGGAGTGGCTCATGGGCCTAGACCCAGGCCACGTCACCGACCCCGACCTGGGGCTGCCGCGCACGCTCGCGCTGCGGGTCCTCGGCAACGGGGTCGTGCCCCAACAGGCCGCCGCCGCCCTGCGGCTGCTGCTGTGCCCGTGCAGGTGGTAGCGGGAGAAGGTTCCTTGGCCTACCGACATGGCCAGTGGTGGCGCGCCCGGTTGAGGCCAGGGTGCCAGTGAGATCCCGCTAACCGGCATCGGCGTGCTCCGCCTCCACGGCCTCGCTCCGCAGGCGGCACCGCCAGTCCGACGCGATGGCGGTGCCGCCTGCGGACAGCCAGCCCTCATCTGAAAACCCCAGGTCCCTACCGCCCCTGCGGCTGGCGGTCCGAGATTAGGAGTCAAGCCCATGCGATCAGCACGACGAACCCGCAGCCTCACCCCCGCCGCCAACTCCGACAGCGACGACGCAGCTTGTACCTGGACCACGGAGCGCATCCTGGCGCTCGGGGCGACCACGGATCTCGCCACCGCCGCCGCCATCCTCGGCATCTCCCGCTCGGCGGCCTACAAGCTGGCCGCCCGCGACGCCTTCCCGGTGCCACTGTTCCGGGCCGGCGCGTACTACCGCGTGCCGACCGCCCCCATCCTGCGGAAACTGCACCTCGAGTCCCTGCCGGTACCGGCAGCTGGTGACACCGGCGGGGCGGGTGCCGACGAGGACGGCGGGTATTCGGGCGCGGACAGGGACACCACGGGCTGCAGCCCTCCGCCTTGACCCCACCGGGGGTGGTAGGCACGGTCCACCGGCACGGCTCCGTACGCCGTGCCGGTGCAGTCGCGCCGACTACTGCTCGACGACGCCGGAGAGGAGCCGGACCAGGGTGCGGCGCAACACCCGCTCGATGTCATCCACGACGGCTGACAGGTCATCTGTCGGCTGACCGGTGAGCGTGCGCAGTTCCCGCCCGCTCGGGTCGTCGCCGTGCATCTCGTCGTTGCGGAGCCGGTACCCCAGACGCAGGAGTGCCTCGAGCCGCTCGGGAGGCGCCTGCAGGACAGGGTCGTCCGCCAAAAGCACGGTCGCTCCGGCAACGACCTTGTCCTGCTTCCAACGATCCGCTGGGAGGCCTGGCAGTTTGATGAACAGCACTTCGCTGCAGACCATCAGGTCGATGAGCCGGTCGGTCGGCACCCGGTCAGCCCCCGCCAGGACCAGCCGGCGCAGCGCGGTTTGCAGACCCCGGTTCCCCCGGACCACGGGATGCGCGAGGAGGTCGTACACCTCGCGCACCGCCTCAACCTGCTCTCGCCCGAGGATTGTCGGTCGCTCCTCGTCGAAGGCGGGTAGCGCCGACAGTGACGCCGTCGGCCCCAGTCCCTGGGGAAAGTCGTCGTCCGGTGGGCAGCGGATCGCCCGGGTCGCGGTGACGGACCCGCCGCACACCAGCCGCAGTGCGGTCACGAGGCGGCTGGCTGGCTCGACCAGCGCGCCAGAATCCGGCGCCGTCGGTTGGGCGGGTACGTCCACGTCCGAGCACACCGGGTACGAGGTGCAGCGGGTCAGGGCCCACTGGTGGAACCGCGACACGGTCACCGAGGTCGGGCCGCCCGCGAAGGCGATCGGCACCGCGAGGTAGCCGATCGCGGCGCTCACCTGCCGGTCGCTCATCGCTTGCAGCACCAGGCCGTCCGGCAACGTGACCGCCTCGATGCCCGCGGTGGGGGTGAAGGCGCTGAGCGGGACCACCTCGACCAGCCGGGCCCGCGTTGCCAGCAGACCGTCCTCCAACCTGCTGTACGCGGCGTCGAATGCCTCTTGGTCGAACCGGTAACCCCCGACGGCGGCAACCATGGGTTCGAGGACGTACTTAACCAGCGTCGGCCCCAGTTGCCGGTGGGTGAGGGCGAACTCCACGCCGACGAGGCAGTCCACCCGCGAGCGCAGCACCTCATCGGCGGTCGCGACGGCCCGCACCGTCCCGATCTCGGCGAAGGTGTTCAAGAATCGGTAGTCGGTGACCCGGGCCGGCATCTGCCAGACGTCGCGGCGGATCGCGACGAACGACTCCTGCCCGTGGCGGTGCCACTCGCCGAAGTCGGGAACGGTCGCGAACACCGGCACGCCGTCGCGAGCGGCCAAGTCGGCGAGCACCGCCGCCATCAACTGGCCCACTGCCGCGTGCAGCTGTGGGCGCCGCACCCGACCCTCACCACGTCATCTGCCGCCACCATTGGCCGTCCTCCATGCCCGATCTAACGCGAACCGGACAGGATCCCAGACTCCGGAGCAGGGCGCATCTGACTTTCGCCGGTCACCGGCCCCAGCGCATGGACCACCCACCCACCGGACCTGGAACCGCGGCGACTTGATCGTGGCCGCCGGTCACGCGTGGATGTCGATCGACCAAACCGATGCCCCATCACCCAGACGAACGGGAGCACCACCTCCGATGCCAGACGGAAGCATCTTCAAGCGCTGCGGCTGCCGCCACCCCGACACCGGCAAACCATGGGGAATCGACTGCCCGAAACTACGCCGCGCGAACCGAGCCTGGAGCTCCGACCACGGCCATTGGGCCTACCAGCTCGAACTACCACCCACCATCGACGGCGGGCGCCGGCAGCTACGCCGCTCCAGCTTTCCCACCCGGCGTGCCGCCGCCGACGAACTCGACCACGCCCGCGACCTGCTCGCCCTCGCCGACGGTGACCGGCGCCGCCGCACCGAGATTGCCGACCTGCTGCAAACCGCCGTACGCGCCAAACGTCCCCTGCCCGAGGTCGACCGCATCCGCCAGCGGCTGCGCGGCGACGGTGCGCTCGCCGACATGCCCACCGTCGCCGAGTACCTCACCGGCTGGCTGACCCACCTCACGATCGACGCGAACACGCAGCGCGGCTACGAATCGATCGCGCGGGTCCACTTGATCCCACACCTGGGCGACATCCCGCTGGACAAGCTGCGCACCACCCACATCCGCGCCATGTTCGCCGCCATCGAGCGCCGCAACGACGAGATCGCCGCCGCGAAGGCGAGCAGCGACCCAGTCATCCGCGCGTCCGTCACCGGCGTGCGACCCACTGGTGCCAGCACACGGCAGCGCATCCGCGCCTGTCTGCGCAAAGCGATCAACGACGCCCTCGCCGACGAACTCATCGTCGGCGCCAACCCCGCGGCCCTGGTCAAGGTCCCCGCCGACCGGCCCCTACCAATCGTGTGGGAGGACGAACGCGTACGGCGGTGGAAGACCACCGGCGAGGTCCCCGGACCGGTGATGGTCTGGACCGACTCCCAGGTCGGGCAGTTCCTCGACTACGCCGCCGTACACGCCCCCGACCTGCACCCGATGTGGCACTACATGGCCTACCGCGGGCCCCGCCGCGGCGAGGCGTGCGGCCTGCGCGACAGCGAGGTACGCCTGCACCGCCGCGAGACCACCATCAACAACCAGATCGCCACCCACGGCTACACCGCCGTGCAGAAACCACCGAAGAGCAGGGCCGGAAACCGCGACGTCGCCCTCGACACCGACACGACCAAAGTCCTCACCGCCTACAAGGCCCGCCGCGCCGCCTGGCAACTTGCCGCCGGCGACGCGTGGCCCGACACCGGCCTGTTCTTCGTCCGCCCGGACGGGAAGCCGTGGCACCCCAACGCCGTCACTCAACGGTTCCGCAAGCTCGTCCGCAAGGCCGGGCTGCCCCCGATCCGGCTGCACGACCTGCGCCACAGCGCCGCCACCATCGCCCTCGACGCCGGCGTCGACATCAAGGTCGTCTCCGAGCAACTCGGCCACTCCACCACAACCCTGACCCGCGACACCTACCAGAGCGTCACCAAACAACTGCACCAGGACGCCGCCGATGCTGTCGCGAAGAAGATCAACCAGAAACGCCGCAAGGCAGGGTGAAACCCGCTCTCGGCAAAGCGGCAGCGGACGGCCGCGTGCGATCGGGCCGGCCCCGGTCGCCCGAGCGAATACGCTCGCGACGTGAGCGGTGACGACCAGTTGCTGAGCCGGCGGGGCAGCTTCGACGAGGACCCGGACAACTACCAGGCGGCTCGGCCGGGATACCCGCAGCGGGTGTACGAGGTGCTTGCCGAGTGCGGGCTGCGACCGGGTGCGCGCGTCCTGGAGGTCGGACCTGGAACCGGGCAGGTGACCCGTCCCCTCGTGGACTCCGGTGCGTCGGTGCTGGCGGTGGAACTCGGTGGCCGGCTGGCGGCCCGGCTGCGAACGAACCTGGCCGGCCACGACGTGACCGTCGTCGAGGGCGACTTCGCCACCGTGCCGCTGCCCGACGACACCTTCGACCTGGCCGTCTGCGCCACCGTCTTCCACTGGCTGAACGCGGGCGCGGCGGTGCGACGGCTGGCCCGCTTCGTCCGGCCGGGCGGAGGGCTGGCGGTGTGGTGGACGGTCTTCGGTGACCCCGACCGCAGCCCGCCCTGGCGCACGGAGCTGGACGCGGTGTACCGACGATGGCTACCGGGTCAGGGGCGCGGCCCCGCCGGTGTGCCAGCGCCGCTGCGGGTCGCCGAGCGCACGGCGGAACTGCGGGCAGGTAACTGGTTCGGCCCCGTCCAGGTCGAGATGATCCGCTGGGAACACCAGCTGACCCCGCACGGCGCACGCGGGCTGTGGGGGACCTTCCCGAACGTACGCGAGTTGAGCACTGACCAGCGCGAGGCGTTCCTCGACGGCGTCGCCGAGGTGGTCGCCCGCCAACCCGGCGGGACGGCAATCGACAATTACGTCACCGCGCTGTACACGGCGCCGCGCCGAAACCACGATGCCCTTCCAGCCAGTTCCTGAAATTGTCCAGCGGACGTCCGAAGGGCGCCAGCGATCTATGCCCCTCGACAGGGCCTGAGCTAGCCGGGCCTGCTCAAGCGGGACACCACCACCGTGCCGTTCGAGGATCTGGACCGAAGCGTTCTCGCTGGCATGGACCGTCCTGGGCTGGCTGCGGACCGAACAGCGGTCATCCCGCGTCCGGGGGGTGGTGTTGCTGCTCGGCGTAGGTGCGCCCAAGCAAGCTGTCCCGGTGGTGGGTGGTCAGGTGCGGACGGTCTAACTGGCGCCGGGCGTGGCGGACGTCGCGATGCGCGTGGGATGACCCGGCGGGCCGGTAGCTGTGGTGTGCATGCGGTACAGGGCGGCTGCCATGCGCGCGATGGCGGGGTGGTGGGGATGGACACGGCGGTGGTCGGCGATGGTCCGGGCGAGGAGCTGCTGCGCCGGTTCCTGGCGGCCGTGTTCGTGCAGGACGACGGCGAGGGTGGCTTGGGCGGCGAGGGTGGGTAGTGCGTAGGGTCCGTCGGCTTGGGTGTGGTGGCGGATGAGGTCGCTGTAGCAGTCGGCGGCGGCGGTGAGGTTCCCGGCGGCGCGGTGGGTGGCGGCCAGGACGCGCAGGGCGGCGCGGACTTCCGGGTTGGTGGGGTCTCGGAGAAGGTGACGCAGGCTGCGGTGTCCCCACTGGGCCCAGGGGAGCGCGGCGGCTGATTCGCCGCTGGTGAGGGTGAGGGTGGCTAGGAGCGCGGCGGCGCGGGCGGTCGCGGTGTCCAGGGCGAGCCTGCCGCTGGTGGGGTCGATGTGCAGGAGCCCGCTGTGCAGGACGTCGATGGCACGCTCGGGCTTGTTGTCGGCGGCGTGGCGCTGGGCCAGGTGTAGACGCTGGGCCATGGCCATCATCGGGCCGGTGATCTGCCGGGAGACGGCTCTCCAGGTGATGTGCAGGTCTGTGCCGGTCGCGCCGACGGTGACGCGTTGGATCGGGCCGAGCGCGTAGGAGGCGGCCTGGGTCGTCTTGCCGGTTGGAACGAGGTGTGGGGTGCGGTGCAGGACCACTGCGGCCACGGCGTCGCGGATCTCGTCGGCCGACACCGGTGCACGCCCGCAGGACGGCGCGCACAGGTAGACCCTGCCGCAGCCGGGCAGCTGGATGAGGATCATGGATCGCGCGCAGGTGTGGCAGGCCAGTAGGTCGGGTGGCACGGGCGCGGCCTGCACGGCGCGGGCCCGCGAGACCCATTCCTCAACCGTCGCCGGTGACAGGCCGTAACTGCGGGCCACGTCCCGGGCCGCTTGGTGCAGGCCGCGGACGGCGGCGTGCTCGAGGGTCGCGGCGACGACCTCGGCGACAAAGGCGGGTGTCCACGCGGCGAGGACTGGCGTCCGCGTCGGCATCGGCGTTCCTTCCTGGGGTTCATGTTCGCGTTCGGGCGGTTGGGCAGCACGCCGGGTTTGTGCAGGTTGTAACGACCGGGGGCGGCGCAGATGGGCGGAGGGTGTGGCCGGCGACGACAGTGGGGGGCTGTCGTCGCCGGCCACGTCGGTCGCCGCTGCCCTCCCTCTACGGGCGGGCGACCGGCTTGGACGCCCCGATGTGTGCCCAGCGCAGATGGCGGGCGACGAAGCGGACGGTGACAGAGAGATACAGTGCGATCTGTGACCTGGCCGCCGGAACCCAGGGCCTAGCGTTGGGCGTCGGACTGGGCGCGCGCCGGGGCGGTGACGGTCGTCGGCGTGGCGGTGTTCAGGGGCCAGGAGCTGCGGGTCGGGTGAGGGTTGCGGCGCATCGGGGCGATGACCGGCCCGTCGGGCAGGGTGAGCGCGGGTCTCGGGAGGTAGCCGTGCCGGCGGTACACGTCCTGGCTGTGGGGCGTGGTTTCGGTCCAGGAGGGCATGTCGATGCGGTCGAGGCGGCTCTCATGGTGGGTGAGCATCGCCGCGCCGATACCGCGCCGCCGGGCGGCGGGAAGGACGACGAGAACTGCCAGGTGGTAGTGAGGTTCGGTGGGTCGGACCTGGGTGAGTATGTGGTCGAGGAGTTCGAACTGCCGCGCGTGCGGGCCGGCGGCGTCGGCCAGTCGGCTGCGGTAGTTCGACGGTGGCGGGATGCTGCGGTAGCGGTGAAACCCCATCGCCGCGGCGCTCAGGTCGTCGGTGATCTGGATGTCGCCGAAGAACATGGCGTGTTCCACCCAGATCACCGCCACATCGGCCAGGATCCGCCGCCGGCAGGTCGGATCGGGCACCAGCCACTGGGCGAGCGGGCCGGAATGCAGGGCATCGGCGATCAGCGCGGCGACCGGTTCCTTGTCCGCCCACCGGGCGGCACGGATACGCGGAATGACGTCCATGAGATGCCTCCAAGGGCAGCGGATCCGGGTGGGATGGCGCGGGCTCACCGGTAGGCGGCGGTGGCGAGGTCACCGACGGCGGCATCGACCGCGGCGGTGATGTCGCGTACCTGCCGGTGGTGCTGCGCGGCGATGGTGCGTAGCTGCGCGGCGAGGGCGGCGATGTCGTCGGCGAGGTACAGGTGGTTGGTCAGGCCGAGGGTCGCGACGAGGCCGCCGAGGGCGGCGGTGTGGTTGTCGGGCTGGTCACGGCCGGCGGCGATGTAGTGCAGCCGGGCGCGGGCGACGACCGGCCACTTCAGGTCGGCGGGCAGGTAGCGGTCGGTGCGGGCGAGCCCGCCGAGGCGACGACGCACGTCGTGGCGCAGGATCCCGCCGGCGTGCAGTCCGGCGCGGGTGCGGTCGTACAGGTCATCGGCGAACCCGCGCAGCCACCCCCGCAGCGGCGGGGCCGGATGGGCGTAGCGGATCGATGCCAGGGCAGTGTCGGCGATCAGATCACCGACCGGGCGGTCCAGGTGCAGCCAGAGACGCTGCTCCTCGCCCGATGCGGTGTCGTCCGTGGTGTCGAGAGCGATCCGCCCGGCGAGGAACAGGTCGATGAGAACCGCACCAGCCAGGCCGAGGGCGAGGGCCTGCCGGTGGATGTGTGGCTGGCCGGTGTCGTCGTCGTGACCGAGCAGGAACAACTCGTCCCGCAACGGCAGCTGGGGGATGGAGGAGGTCATTTTGGATCCCGCCCTCTACCGCGGTCCGCCGGCGTGCTGTCGGAGGCGGGCGTGCATCCCGCCGTAGGCGGCCTGCGGCTGCGGAAGCAGCAGCTTGTCGACGGCGGCGAGGATCGTGTAGTTCGGGTCGCAGACGTTGCCGATCGGCGCCCGTCCCGCCTGCGACACCAACTGGTACGCGTCGAGCTGCTCCAGGCCGGTGAGCTCTTTCACCCAGCCGACCATGTCGCGGTGCGCGATCCGGTACGCGTCTTCGAGGGGACGGGCGCAGCCAACTGACATGATCGACGTGTCGGTCTCGAGACGGGGCCACACCGTCGGGACGCCTTTGATGACCTCGATGATCAGGGTGGTGGTTGTGGCGATCTCCACCCCGACGCCGCAGGCCTCACCCTCGCCCTGGCGGGCGTGGCCGTCGCCGAGGGCGAGCATCGCCCCGTGCACGTTCACCCCCAGGTACAGGGTGGTACCGGCGCGCAGCTCCGGCGTGTCGAGATTCCCGCCATGGCTGTCGGGCACGATGGTCGAACGCGCCTCGAAACCGCCCGGCGCCACGCCAATGGTTCCGATCATCGGGTCCAATGGCAGGTCGACCGTGTGGTCGCTGTCGGTGGCGTGGAAGCGGACCGCGCCGGCCTGCTGGTCGATGTCGTACACCCACACCCGCTCCTGGAGAGGCCGCTGCAGGGTCGCCGTGTGCGAGGTGGAGGTCAGTGCCCCGAAGTGCGGGAACGTCGAGGAGACTCCCCAGTCGCGGGCCGGAACGATCGAGGCGAGGTGGACGGCGAGGGTATCGCCTGGCTCTGCGTCCTCGACGAAGAACGGCCCGCACACGGGGTTCAGGTACGGCATGCGGCACACCTGCGACGGCAAGTCCGCCGGGCCGCGGACGAGCCCGCCGAAGCAGTCCTCGGTGTGCACCTGCAGGGTGTCACCGGAGCGGATGTGGGCTACGGGCATCCGGCCACCGAAGGTGTAGGCCAGCTCGTCGCGGGCGGGCCGGTAGGTGATCGTGTCCATGGTCGCTACACCCGCTCGACGTGGCGGGCCTGCGGCTGCACGGGCGCAAGGCCCGACAGGGCGGGCCGGCGACCGGTCAGGTACAGGCCGGCGAGTACGACCATGCCGAGGGCGAGCCAGGCCAGACCGAGACGCTGCGCGGCGATGTTCGCGTTGACCACCACGTAGGTGAGGATCGCGAAGCCGATACCGGGCATGACGAGGTGTGCCCACCAGTTGCGGCTCCGCTGGCGGATGAGGTGGTGCACGACGACGGAGACGTGCAGGACCAGGAACGCGACCATCGCCCCGAAGTTGATCAGCGACGACAGCAGCGTGATCCCGTCCGCTCGGGTCGCCATGTACAGGCCCAGCGTGAGGGACACGGCGCCCGTGAGCAGGGTCGCGTTGATCGGCACGTTGCGGCGGATCGACACCTTCGCCAGAAAGGCCGGGAGCTGCCGGTCGCGGGCCATGGCGTACAGCAGCCGGGACGTGGCGACCTGGGCGACCATCGAATTCGGCAGGCCCCACGCGATCGCGGTGGCGACCGCGCACAACGTCGCCAGCCAACCTCCGCCAGCCACCTGCGCGGCGTCGTAGAAGGCGGTGCCGTTCGGATCCCCGTCACTGAGCAGCGAGGCCGGCTCGGGGACGAGCATCGCGGCCAGCCACGTCTGCGCGATGAACAGGACACCGGCCAGGACGAGGACGGCGGCCATCGCCCGCCCGATCTGCCGGGAGCCACCCTTGGCCTCCTCGGCCAGCATGGAGATGCCGTCGAAGCCGAGGAAGGACAGCACCGCGATCGACACCGCCCCCGCGACGAGCGACCAGGTGAAGGTGTCGGAGTTGTAGAACGCGTCCCAGCTGAACCGGCCCCTGCCCGTTGCGAGGGCCCAACCGGCGACGGCGAGGAAGATCGCCAGGACGATCAACTCGCCGACGAGCATCACCCGGGTCACCATCGCGGTCATCCGGATCCCCACCGAGTTGACGACCGTGTTGACCGCGACGAACCCGAGCAGCCACAGCCACACCGGCACCGCGGGCACGGTGGAGTGCATCGCTACCGACGCCACCAGGTACAGCAGGCCCGGTACGAGGACGTAGTCGAGCAGGATCACCCAGCCGGCCAGGAAACCGACCGGCGCGCTGATACCTCGGCCCGCGTAGTTGTAGACGCTGCCGGACATGGGGAACGCCTTGACCATCTGCGCGTACGAAAACGCGGTGAACACCAACGCCACCACACCGACCGCGTACGCCAAGGCCACCATCCCTCCGGAACCGGCGTACACGCTGCCGAAGATCGCCATCGGCGCGATCGGCACCATGTACACCAGGCCGTACGCGACCAGGTCCCGGAACCGCAGTTGACGGCTCAACTCCTGTCGGTAACCATATTTGGAGAGGTCATTCTGGAAGGTCATCAGACTCCTCAAGCTCTTTGGTTATGGCTAATCACGCTATTTCGCGGCCCACTCGTCAGCGAAGGCAGATGCTTCTTCGGTCTTGAGGCGCAACAATTTCGTGGAGCATGCGAACGGGTGTCTCGGCAACGAGAATTGCTCACCGGGTTAGGTGAGTCGATACCGTTGATGCGGACATACGGTGTTGTCCGCATGCAACTGTCCGCGTAGCGTTCGACCACGTACGGTCAGACCTGTCCGGGTCTGGCAGCGACGGACAGACGGCACCAGGAGTACCGGTGGCGCAAACTCCACGACAGCTGAGCCCGCATCGGTCGGCGCTGCATGGGTTCGGTGCCGCGCTTCGGCAGTGGCGAGAGTGCCGCGGGTTGTCCCAGCGTGCTCTAGGCAGGCTGGTGCACGTCAGTGGGGACCTCATCGGCAAGGTGGAGAAGGCCGAACGTTGGCCGTCCGCCCGCTTCGTCGAGTCGTGTGAGGGCGCACTGCAGACAGGTGGCGAGCTGGTCCGCTTCCTGGCAGACCTGGAGAGTGCGCGCCGCCTTACCAGTGCGGGCTACCGCTTGGCCGAGGGTGCGGAGGGCCAACTCCGGGCCTCCATCGATCACCCTGACAAGACCGACCTGCTCCGTTCGTGGCACGAGCAGCCCGCCAGTCTGGCCGTGGCCGGAAACCGCACCGGATATGTCGGGATGGCGTCCACTGCCCATGCGCAGATTGGCGTCGCAGCCGCCATCGGGCGGCGAAGCCGTTCAGCCGACCGCCGAGACGTACTAATAGTGCTTTGTTAGGTCGTTGTGGCGTGTCGTTTGTACGGGCATCGTGGCGGTGCTTGGCTGCGGTGCGTGGATGAGCGTGATCTGGTTCGGGTGCGGGCGCGGTTGGAGGACTTCGCGGCGGGGATCTTCGCGGGGTTGCGGCGGTCGGATCAGCGGGCGACTGGCCTGCGGTATCTGCGAGGGCTGATGCTGGACGGTCGGCGCAAGTCGATGCAGCCGATGGCTGAGCGACTCGGGGTCGATCACCAGCAGTTGCAGCAGTTTTTGACCTCGTCCACGTGGGACGTGGCCGGTGTGCGCCGGCGGCTGGCCGCAGCTGCGGTCGACCTGATGACACCTCAGGTGTGGGTGGTCGACGACACCGGGTTTCCCAAGGACGGCAAGGCATCGGCGTGCGTGGCCCGGCAGTACTCCGGCACTCTCGGCAAGGTCGCCAACTGTCAGATCGCCGTGAGTGTCCACGCCGCAACCGACGCCGCCTCGGCGTTACTGAACTGGCGGCTGTTCGTGCCGGAGTCGTGGGACGACACCTGCGTGCCCGGCCCGGACGGCAAGCCCGCGAACGCGCACGCCCGCAGGCTGCGCCCGCAGCCGGTCACCCTCGATGCGGCCGGGGCGAAGAAACCACACTCGCGGGTGCGTCTGCCGCCCGCCGAGCAGATCGAGCAGATCCGCCGGCGGCGGACGGCGTCGAAGGTCCCCGACACCGAGCGGTACCGGCCGAAGTGGCTGATGGCCCTGCAGATGCTCGACGAGTTGGCCGAGTGGGGACTACGTCCACCGCTGCTGACCGCGGACGCCGGCTACGGCCAGGTCGCGGAGTTCCGCCAGGGCCTGACCGAACGCGGCATCAGCTACATCGTGGCGACCACGTCGTCAACCACCGCGCAACCCGGTGACGCCCAGCCGGTCGAGGTGCCCTACGCCGGTGTCGGCAAGCACCCCACACCGCGCTACCCCCAGCCAGCCCGCAGCCTGAAAGACCTCGCCCTCGCCCACGGCGCCGACGCCACACGCGTGGTGCGCTGGCGCGCCCGGCTACCCACACCCGACCGCGACCCGGACCGACCCACCGGCGAGCTGTCCGGGCACTTCTTCGCCCTGCGGGTGCGTCCCGCCGGCCGGACCATCCGACGCGGACCCCACCGCGGCGACGACGGTGTCCTGCCCGAATGCTGGCTGCTCGTGCAATGGCCCCCCGGCCAGGACGAACCCAGCGACTACTGGCTGTCCGACCTACCCGCCGACACACCACTTGCCGAACTGGTCCGCCTGGCCAAGAGCCGCTGGCGCATCGAGCACGACTACCGCGAACTCAAAACCGCCCTCGGACTCGACCACTTCGAAGGCCGATCCTGGATCGGCTGGCACCGCCACGTCACTCTCGCCGCAGCCGCCCAACTGTTCCTCACCCAACTCCGGACGACACGCCCAAAAGCAACGGGGCAGACCTGAGCCTCTACGCCATCCTCCGCGAACTGCAATACCTACTCGCGACCTGGCTCGGGTTCTGCCCCCTCTGCCGTCAACTCGTCCCAACTTAACAAAGCACTACTAATCGCGCAGGCGCTGTGGGCGGAGTTCCTCAGCTGGATCGACGAGCAGGGCGACGCCGCCGAGGCCGACGCCTGGCTGCGCCGCGCCCAGCGGCACGCCGTCGAAGCGAACGCGCCAGCGCTTGCCAGTTATGTCCTGATGAGGCAGAGCCAACGAGCCCTTGAGCGCTTCGACCCGCGTAATGCTGCTGCCTTGGCGCAGCGGGCGCTGGACGAGGTCCGGTTACCAGGCCGCATCCGCGCTCTACTGCTGGTCCGCCAGGCCCAGGCCTACGCGATGGGAGGTGACCAGAACGCCTGCGCAGCCACCATCGACCAGGCGCACAGGATCGCCGGCCGCGCCGATTGGGGCTCGGCGTTGCCGGTCGATGTTGGTGCCCACTGCGACCTGGTGTATGTGGCTGCCCACGAAGCGCAGTGCCGTCTGCTCCTCGGTCAACCGGCGGCTGCAGCCGATCTCTACGAGCAACTCCTGCGCCAATGGCCAGATCAGTGGCGCGTCGATGAGGCCCTGTGGCGATCGGCCTTGTCCACCGCCTACGTCAACAGTGGCGACGTTGAGCGCGCAGCGGTCGAGGCCACCAACGCATTGGCCTTGGCCACGGGTACCTCGTCCGCGCGGGCTCTGCGCTGGTTGAACCCGACGGCGGTGGCCCTGCGCCAGCAGACAGCCGTTCCGGAGGCGGCGACCTTCGTGCGCGCCTATCGGCAGGCCACTCTTGAAGCGTGCAACCATTAGCCCGTGGATCTGATCACGACGGCGACGAGCACCGAGGAGTCCGAGCGAGCGGCGTCCGTCGCGGTCCTTCCGGTCGGGAGTTTCGAACAGCACGGCGCCCACCTGCCGCTGCTGACGGACACTATCGTGGCATGCGCGATCGCGAAGGCAGTCGCCGAGCGCTACGACCTCTTTCTGCTGCCGCCCGTGACGGTCTCCTGCTCCCACGAACACGCGGCGTGGCGTGGAACGGTCAGTATCAGCGCCACCACGCTCGCCGCCGTGGTCGGTGACATCGCCGCCTCCCTGCGTCAATCAGGCATCAATCAGCTCGCTGTGATCAACGGGCACGGCGGCAACTACGCGCTTGCCAACGTCGTTCAGGAAGCCAACGTCGCCGGACCGAGGATGACTCTATTCCCCTCTCGGGCCGACTGGGACGACGCCCGAGTGGCCGCAGGCCTACACAGCACAGCCCACCAGGACATGCACGCGGGCGAGCTCGAGGTTTCGCTGCTCCTGCACGTCGCGCCCGAGGTAGTGCGTGACGGCTTCCAGCATGCCGACCATCTAGCGGACGATCGGCGTCACCTCCTCACGCAGGGCATGAGTGGCTACACCGCCAGCGGCGTCATCGGCCTGCCGTCCCACGCCACCGCAGCCCAGGGCAAAGCCGTACTCGAAGACCTCGTTCGCTCTTTCGCCGACCATCACGGCCTCCTGTTGAGACACAAGGCATGATCAGGAGTGATGCTGAACGGGAGCTGTTGTCCGTATCGACTTTGCTCGTTACCCCCCCCGGGGAGAGCGATCGGGCGGAGGTAGTTTGCGGGGTGCTCCGGGGCAGGGGAAGGGGCGCGGCGCTCGGACGTAGAGTCGGCCGTCTAAGCCCGCACACCGATACGAAAGACCTGGCCGTCCCGGTGTCCCGCCGACCGATTGACTAGACCGCCGTCGTCCGCCCCGCGTGCAGTTGTTCGAGGAGGACCCGTGAGGCCGGCTGACAGGATCGCTGAAGTGTCGGTGGAAGACGCCGTACGCGCCTCGGTGAGCTATGACCAACTGCGTACGGGTGATGACGCCCTGTACTGGCTGGAGACCCGCCCCGACGCCGGCGGTTGCACAGCGGTGACACGATGGCGGTCCGGCGAGGGCAAGCGTGATGTCAGTCCGAAGGGCTTTGATGTCGCCAGCGGCGTTCACGCGTACGGGGGTGGATCTTTCGCTGCTGCCAAGGGGACGCTGTGGTGCGTCGGCCGAGATGGCCTCTACCGGAGTCGTCGTTCCGACGATCAACTCGAATTGATCGCTCATGGATCCTTCGGTGACCTGACGGTCGGCGACGGCGAGTTGCTGGCTGTGCGGGAGTCGGGGCAGGGTGACGAACTCGTCGCGGTGTCGCTCACCGGTGCTCCGACGGTGCGAACTCTCGTCTCGTCCCCGGGGTTTCTTGGTGCGCCTCGGCCGGGTCCGGGTTGGTTGGCCTGGACCAGGTGGAGCGAGCGCGACATGCCCTGGGACGCGTGTGAGATATGGGTGGCGTCCTACTCGCCGCGTCATCAGGTCGACGGCGCAGTGAGACTGGCCGGCGGTCCGGAGGAGTCTGCGGTGGAGCCGCAGTGGGGACCCGGCGGGGCGTTGTACTTCGTGTCGGACCGCAGCGGTTGGTGGAACCTCTACCGGTGGGACGGCCACAGGGTGGAGGCGGTGGCGCCGATCGCGGGTGAGTGCGCTGCGGAGCCGTGGGAGTTGGGTTACGCGTCGTATGGCTTCCTCGACGGTGGTCGGATTGTCTTGATGGTGCAGGAGGGGCCGCGACACCGCCTTGTCGTCATCGAGCCCGACGGCACTGTCCGCCCGGTCGACCTGCCGTACACGTCGATCAAGCCGTACCTCGCCCCCCGCGGGACGACGGTGGCGTTGATCGGATCATCGCCGACCGTAGCCCCACAGGTCGCGCTCGTAGACCTGGCTGAGGCTGACCCCCAGGTGAAGGTGCTTGCCAGGCCGGAGCACGCCGCACTCGACCGCGCGCGAGTATCGACACCAACGGAGCTGCGCGTCCGAGTGGCCAGTGGGCGGGAGGTCCTTGCCCTGGTGTATCCGCCGACGGGCTCGGCGGCGGACTGGCGTGCGCCGGTGATCGTCCGGGCGCATCCCGGGCCTACCGCGTCCTGCCTGCTGCGCCTGGACTGGCAGGCACAGTTCTTCACCAGCCGCGGGTTCGCCGTGGTGGATGTCGACTACCTGGGTAGCACCGGGTATGGCCGCGCGTTCCGGGAATCGCTGTACGGTCGGTGGGGCTTGAACGATGTCGGCGACTGCGCGGCGGTGGCGGTTCATCTGCTGTCGACGGGGCGGGCGGTGCCGGGGCAGGTGTTCATCCGTGGTGCCAGCGCCGGCGGCTACACCGCGTTGCACGCGGTGGCCCAGGACGGCCCGTTCGCCGCTGCCACGGTCGTGTCGGCGATCGTGGATCCTGACCGGTGGGCGCAGACGGTGCCCCGGTTCCAGCGGGCGCACGCGATGCGGCTGCGAGGTGGTGCTGGCCGGGTCCGTGCCGCTGCTGTGCAACGGCCGGTGCTGCTCATTCATGGCATCGCCGACGAGGTGGCCGTGGTCGAGGATGTCCGCGAACTCGCCGACGAGTTGACGTCTCTCGGCATGGCACCTGAGGTGTTGCTTTTTGCCGATATCGACCACTATGTGGCGTCGTCCAGGCGAGCGGGCGCGGCGCTGGAGGCGGAGCTGGGTCACTACCGCTCGGTGATGGCGGATGCGGCCAGCGACTAACGGGGGGCTACACGGCCGCCAGCGGTAGTCGGTGACGCACGTACTCGCCGAACTCGCGGACCTCCGGCTCGCACCGGTAGGGCTCGAGGTCGGCCTGCACCTCGACGATGCGCTGCAGGCAGCGGTGTGAGGTGGTTCGTGCGGCGTGGTCGACTGCCTCGCGTGCGGTGGCGCAGGCTTCGTCGATGCGGCCGGCGGCGGCCAGCGACGAGGCCAGGAGCGCGGTGTCGATGGCGAGTCGCCGGACGTGGGTGGGGCTCAGGGCGGTGAGGGCGTCGCCCAGGTGCCGTTGGGTGTGCCGCGGTCGGCCCAGGTCGTGGAAGCAGTGGGCGATCTCGTCGGCGAGGTACGCCGCGTCGAAGTACCCGATCCACGCCGGCTCGTCCTCGGGCTTGCAACGGGCCAGTTGCCTTTCCGCGATGTCGAGGTGGGTCAGGCAGTCGTCTTCGCGTCCAAGGCGGGCGTGCGTGCGCGCCACCACCGCGTGCAGCGCGGCTGTCACAGCGGGCGTCGCCTGGGTCTCGCTTCCTCTCACCGCCGTCAGCGCCATCCTGCGTGCCGGCTCGGGGTGCCCGCAGTGCAGTGCGAGGTGGCCGATGTTCACGGCGAGCAGGTAGCTGCCGTACAGGCGGTCGTCGGCGGCTTCCGTCAGACGTAGAGCGCGAAGGTAGCGGCGCTGGGCAAGGCCATGGGCACCGGTGTCGACCGCCTGGTACCCGCAGAGCTCGAAGAATCCCGCCGCCAGCGTGTACAGGTGCCGGCCGACAGCCTCGGAGGTGGGAGTGTTCGCCAACAGCCAGTTCAGCTCGCCTTCGACGTACCGCTGCACCTGCGCGTGGACTCGTCCGGCGCCGTGGGTGTGGTCCAACTGCCGAAACATCGCCAAAGCGGTCTCCGCCGCATGAAGATCCTCTTCGTCAACCTGGTCAGGCGAGCCGGGTCGTCCGACCACGGGCGGCCGGGGGTCCGCCGCAGCGTTCAGCCAGTCAAGGGCGGCGCGATCGAGGACACCAGGCTGGAAGGGAACACGGACGACCATGCCCTCCACCCCGGGCTTCTCCTTCAATTGGGTGGGCAGCAGGGCGTCTGCGTTGCCAGAACCGCTCGGGGAAGTTGCCCGCATGTTCTCGCTGTTGCGACTTTCCTCGAGAAGAGGTAGCAGGCGGGTCAAGGCCCCTCCGGCTTTCAACGCCCTGTCGCAGGCCTCGACGAATTCCCGGGATGGGAAACGGTCCGCTGTCTCGATCCGACGCACCAGGTCGGCGCTGAAGCGGATCATCGCGCCGAGTCGCGCCTGGGAGAGGCTGGCCCTCTCCCGCAGCCGACGCAGCTCGGCGCCGAAGAAGTGGCGCTCGGACAGGGACGGCTGGAGCATCCGCGGCGTCTGGCCCATAGCACCGCCTCCTCGTGACTGTTCGCACCACTATGGCGATGATCAGCGTGACTATCGCGCACATAGGGTCACTCGGTGTTCAGCGCGGCGCAACCACGAACACCGAGATGCGTAGGTACGGAAGACGCTCACCGGTCGCGCACATGCGGACAGCCGCTTCGTCCGCATGCTCGGCATTCACTCCACCGACTCGACGGGCGATTGTGGAGACGTGCCGTTGGCTGCTCGTCAGATCCGCCACCGACTTAGCACGGGAGGCCGCAGTGCAGCAGGAGTCCGCTCCGCGCCGCGATCTTGGTACAACGGCTGCGCCCCGGCCTTCCCGCCGCACGAACGATCATGCCCATGGGCATCTGGGCGCTTACCCGGGCACCCATGACCGCCAGCAGGACGCGACCTTCGACCGGCACCACATCGACTTGAGATACCCGTGTGACTTGGCGAGTCCAGCGGCTTGACGCTCTGTTGAGCCCGAGAAGAGCGGTACGGCGGACCACCCGATCGGGAGGTCTTGATGGAGAGGGAGAGCACCCGAATGAGTGTCGACACGGCGAGCGGCGAGGACCTCCATGCCGCGATGGTCGATCAGCTCGTCGCTGATCACATGGAGAAAGGGCTGGTCATGCGGCCCGAGGTGGAGGCGGCGCTACGGTCCGTGCCACGTCATCTGTTCACTCCGGATGCCGCGCTGACGGAGGCGTACCGGGCCGACCAGGCCGTGGTGACCAAGCGGATCGGCGACGAGGCGGTCAGTTCGGTGTCGGCGCCGTGGCTCATCGCGGAGATGCTCGGTCAGGCCGCCGACGCCGTCGACGGTGGGTTGGCCGGTCGGCACGTCCTGGAGATCGGTTCCGGCGGATACAACGCCGCGCTGCTGCGCGAGCTGGTCGGCCCCGAGGGCTCGGTCACGACCGTAGACATCGATCGCGAGGTCACTGACCGGGCCACCGCCTGCCTCACCGCGGCGGGTTACGACGACGTGGCCGTGGTGTGCGCGGACGCCGAGCAACCGGTCAACCCGGGCCGCACATACGACCTGATCATCGTCACGGTCGGCGCCTGGGACATCTCACCGGCCTGGACCGCGCAGCTCGCCGAGAACGGAACGCTCGTCGTGCCGCTGCGGACGTTCGGGATGACCCGCTCATGGGCGATGCGTCGGACCGGCGATCGGCTGGTCAGCCACAGCCAGCGGCTGTGCGGGTTCGTGTCGATGCAGGGCGCCGGGGCACATGAGGTGCGGTACGTCGACATCGCTGACGGGGTGTACCTGCGGCTGGACGAGGACCAGCAGGTCAATCGCCACGCCGTCGGTGAGCTGTTGGCGCAGCCGCAGACGCAGGCATGGGCCGGGGTGAGCCTGCCCCCTCGTACCGTCCTGGCTGACCTCGACCTGTGGCTGGCGTCCCGCATCACCGATGCAGGACAGCTTTTCGTTGTTCTCACGGCTCAGCAGGAGGCCGTGGATGCCGGCGTCGTCGCCCCGGCGTGGCGCTTCGGCACACCGGCCGCCCTCAACAACGGCGCTTTCTGCTACCGCTCGACGCTGCGCTGGAACGACGACGACATGTTCGACCTCGGCGCCTGCGCGCATGGGCCCGACGCCGCGTCGGCGGCCGGTCGGATGGTCGGACAGATGCGCGCGTGGCTGGATTCGGGCAGCCCTTCGCCGGTGCTGCACGTCCTGCCCACTGGTACTCCCGACGGCGACCTGCCGGCCGGGACGGTGCTGGACAAGCGGCACAGCCGCTTTGTCCTCACCTTCACCCCCGCATAGAAGGGAACGCACGTGAACGACACCGAAACCTCGGAGTTCGTCCTGGACGTCAGCCTGGTCGACGCCGGCCCCACCGCGGGCGGCTACGCCACCGCCACCGACGACGGGTGCGGCTCCGGCAACACCGGCTCCAACGCCTGCACCACCAAGTGTGACGGCGGCAACTGACCCATCCGTTCCTCTCAGGATCGGGCCCGGCGTCGCGCACGCCGGGCCCGACGAATTCGGTGGTGCCTCATGGTTCCCGCAGTTGGTGCGGCGCTGATCAGAATCGCCGCCTACCCCCAGGGTCTCGTTCTGCCGCCCTGGCCCGACATAGCCCACGGTCATCCCGATCAGTGGCGCGAGTGGCTGGACACGACGTGGACGCTGCCTGGATTCGCGGCAGCCGTTACCGGCGCGGCGCCGCAGCTCGCCGACCAGATCCAACGCGCTCTGACCGGGGAGCCGCTGCCACCACAACGACTGCGACGCCTGGTGCAGTCAACGGTCCGGTACCTGCTGCGCTGGACCACCCGTGCCACCCCGTTTGGCACGTTCGCCGGCGTCGCCCCGGTCCAGTTCGGCGCTCGCGCGGCAGTCCTCCTGGGCGACGCCCATCGCGCGGTCCCACGCCCCGACGGGCAGCTCATCGCCGAGCACACCGCGCGGGCCGAACACGACCTGGCCACCCTGCGCACCGTCCCCGTCGTGACGAACTCGTTGGGATACCGGCGCGGCGACACATGGGTTCTGCCCTGTGCCCACGCCAGCGCCGATCGGCGGTGGGACGTCGAGGTCCGCCTGACCAGCCCGATCCGGGCAGCGATCCAGGCGGCGCGGTCCCCGGTCAGGTTCGCCGAACTCGCCGAGACGATCGCTGTGCCTGCCGGCATCACCGACGCCGAGCGCCTGCTGGCCGACCTGGTCCACACCGGGGTGCTGCTGTCGGCTCTCCGCCCGCCCATGACCGCCACCGACCCGGCCGCTCAGGTCGCCCGCCACTGCGTCATTCCGACGCCGGGCAGCCGGACTGCCGTCGATCTACGTGCCGACATCGCCGTGACCCTGCCCCCGCCGGTCCTGCACGAGGCGGAGCGGGCCGCGTCGACCCTCGTGGCGGTAGCGCCACCACCTACCCCCGGATGGGCCGAGTACCACAGCGCGTTCATCGAGCGATGGGGTCCAGGAGCGGCTGTTCCCATCCGTGAGGTGCTGAACGTGCTTGGTTTTCCGGCCGGCTACCGGGGATCCACACGCCGCGCCCCAGCGCTGTTCACCGCCCGCGACCGGCTGCTCGGACAGCTCGCGCAGCACGCCGCACTCGACGGCTGCACCGAAGTCGGGCTCGACGACGCGCTGATCGACCGGATCCGCGGGAATGACGACCGGCCGCCGATTCCGCACACCGAACTGCGGTTCGCCCTCGCCGCCGACACTCCGCGCGACCTGGACCTCGGCGCGTTCACCCTGACGGTACTCAGCGGGTCCCGTCACGCCGGGGTCGCCGCGGCCCGGTTCCTGCACCTGCTCACCCTCTCCGAACTCGCCGGATTCCAGCAGGTTTACCGGCATCTGCCGACTGCCCTGCCCGGCGCCGCCCCGCTGCAGATGTCCGGGCCCCCGTTGGACGCCCGCCTCACCGCAGTAGCCCGGACGCCCGAGCTGCTGCCCGTCCTCCCTGTCGGCGACTTCCACCCGGCACCGCCGTACACGATCGACGACCTGGCGGTGGTCGGCGACGGACGCCAGTTGTGGCTGGTATCGCTGACCACCGGTCAGCCTGTCGAGCCGCTGCTGTTCAACAGCGTGTTGCTACCCACGCTGCAGCAGCCGCTGATGCGGTTCCTGGCCGAGATCTGGACCGCGTGGACGGCACCGTGCAGCCGGTTCGACTGGGGACACGCCAGCGGCCTGCCGTTCCTACCCCGCCTGCGACGGGGACGCACCATCGTGCACCCCGCCCGCTGGATCATCGACCACACCGCGCTTCCCGCTCAGGGGACAGCATGGGCGCAGTGGTCTGACGCCTGGCGACGACACCGCCTCCAACGGCACATCCCGGAGCAGGTCCTGGTCGGCGATGACGACATACGCCTACGCCTTGACCTGGACAACCCCGCCCACCTGGCGGTCCTCCGCGACCACCTCGAACGGCATCCCCGCACCGTGATCACCGAGGCTCCAGGGCCGGCGGGCTGGATCGACGACCGCCCCGCCGAACTCCTGCTCACCCTCACCCACCCCGCGCCGGCCGCTCAACCAGCCCGACCAGCCCGAACCGCCACCACTGTTCAGTACTGGCCAGGGCAGTCACGGTGGATCGAGGCACACCTACACGGTCGGCTCGATGACATCTTGACCGACCTCGCCCGCCGCCCCGCCGACCACCTCCCAGCCGGTTGGTGGTTCCTGAGGTATCCCCACCCCGAGCCACACCTGCGGCTACGCATCCCACTTCCGGACACCGGCCGGTTCGCCGACACCACCCGCCACCTCGCCCGCTGGGTGCAGCACCTGCACGACGACGCCCTCGTGCACGACTACAGCTTGCACCCGTACCGCCCCGAAACCCGCCACGGCGCCGCAGCGACCCTCGCCGCCGCCGAGCGGGTGTTCGCCGCCGACTCCCGCGCCGCCCTGCACCGGCTCACCGGAGACCGCCAAGCCGCCACCGCAGCCGGGATGATCGCCATCGCCGACGGCTTCACCGGCGACGGCCCGCGCTGGCTCGCGACCCATGTTCCTCACCGGACCGGCCCCCGCCTCGACCCCGCCCAGCTCGAACATGCCCGACGCCCCGTGCATGACGAGCGGCTCGCCGCAGCGCTGGCCGCCTACCGCTCCATGGTCGCCCATGACGGGTTCGACCCCGACGACGTGCTGGGTGACCTGCTGCACCTGCACCACGCCCGCATGATCGGCGTCGACCCCGCCTCCGAACAGCACTGCCTGAGGCTGGTCCGCACCATCGCCCGCACCACCCTCGCAGGGCTCAAGCCGTGACCGTGGGACAGTCCCTCGCTGACGGCGCGGCCGGCATCGCCCTGCTGCACCTCGAAACCGGCAACAGGCCGGCAGCGTACGAGGCACTGCGCGACGCCATCGCTGGTGGTGTGAGCATCGCCGATGGGGTCAGCCTCTTCTACGGCGCTCCCGCGCTCGCATTCGTCCTCGCCACCACCGACCACCCGGGGCTCGCCCAGGCACGAGCGGCCACCGCCGACGGCACCGCCACGGTGGCTCGTCGTCGACTCGACGCCGCCCACCGCCGCATCGACCGACGTCAGCAGCCGCACTACGCCGAGTACGACCTCATCCGCGGACTGACCGGCCTCGGCGTCGTCCTGCGCCGGCTCGGCGATCACGACCTGCTCCGCCAGGTCCTGGACTACCTCGTCCGGCTCACCGAACCGCGAGGCGAGCTACCCGGCTGGTGGTGCTGGAACGGGCCCGAACGCCGCCAGCCACCGCCCGTCGGCGGTCACGCGAACTTCGGCATGGCCCATGGCATCACCGGCCCACTGGCACTGCTCGCCCTCACCCTCCGCGACGGCATCACCGTCGCCGGCCACACCACGGCGATTACCCGCATCAGCCGATGGCTGGACGCCTGGCAGCAGCACACCGACGGCACGATCTGGTGGCCGCAAACCATCACCCTCACCGACCTACACCACGGAACACCCGCCCAGCGAACCCCGCTGCGGCCGTCCTGGTGCTACGGCACCCCCGGCATCGCCCGCGCCCAGCAACTCACCGCACAAGCCCTGCACGACACCACTCGGCAGCGCTTCGCCGAGACCGCCTTCACCACCTGCGTCACCGACCCCGAACAACTTCGACGGCTCACCGACCGAAGCCTGTGCCACGGCACCGCCGGACTGCTGGCCACCGCCCGCCGCATCGCCGCCGACGCCCTCACCCCCATACCCCTCGATCTCGTCACCGATCTCCATCGGCAGGCCACCCCCACCAGCAACGAGCCCGAAGGGCTCCTCGACGGGAGGGCAGGAGCCGACCTCGTCACCGCCGCCACCACCGCGTGGGACGCCTGTCTCCTCCTCACCTAACGAAAGAGCCATCCGTGGACCACACCCCTTGGCAGCAGATCAACATCAGCTACCCCGGCCAGACCGCCCGGGAGCGCGAGAAACAGGCCGTCGACCACCTGCGCCGAGTGCTTCCCGCCGCCGAGACCGCCGGCCTTATCACCTCCTGGTGGTTCATCCGCAAAGGCGCTTGGCGCATCCGCTACCTCCCCACAAACGGCCCAGACAGCGGCGACCAGGCCCGCCGGCTACTCACCGAAGGAGTTACCTGGGCCGGTGACATCTACGAACCCGAAACCCACGCGTTCGGCGGACACGACGCCATGACCACGGCCCACACGCTGTTCCACCACGACAGCCGCCACCTCCTCACCTACCTCCACCAGCACCCCACCACCCGGCGCGAACACTCCCTGATCTTGTGCACCGCCCTGATGCGCGCAGCAGGGCTGGACCTCAACGAGCAAGGCGACGTCTGGGCTGAAGTCGTCGAGCACCGCGCAGCACACCTCGACCAGTCACCCACAACCGATGCCCCAAGGTGGGGGAGATTCACCAAAGACGTTCGAAGCCTGCTGCTCGGCGCACCTCGCACCCCCGGCGACTGGCACACCGCATTCGCACACGCCGGCGCAGCTCTACACCGCCAACGGGAAAGGGGCACCCTCACCCGTGGCCTCCGCGCAGTAATCGCGCTGCACGTGATCTTCCACTGGAACAGGCTCGGACTACCCGCCACCACCCAGGCCACCCTCGCCCGAGCGGCCCAGGGAGCCATCTTCGTTTGACAGACCCGCGACCCCGGCTGCCCGGCTCCGTCTGGGTGCGCTGCAACGAACTCGCCCACGTCACGGGGCGGTCCCTGCTGCCCGGGTGCCGGGTCGACATGGTCGTCCTGCCCGGGTTCGACGCCGGGACGGAGGGCCCGGTCCTGAGCCGATTGACCCCGACCGAGGCGTACCGGGCGCTGAGCGAGCACGTCGAGCCAACGCCACCAAGTGCGACCCCTACCTGGCTGCCTGGTTCCCGGCCAGGGTCGCCGACCGCCGTACCCTGCTGTTGCGGCGACTTCCGGAACAGACCCCCTGCTACCGCCTGACCCAGGACCTGCGGCGTCTCGCCGACGCGACGGCGCTGCTGCTCGCCACCGGTGCCGCCGTCGCCGGCCCGATCTCATGACCGGGCAGCGTCCCGTGGCGGACGCCGGACTCTCGACCCAGGTCGCGGTGCGGCGAATCCCTCGGGGTCACCGCACGCCGTGACCAGGGCCGGCTACGGCATGCGGAACGGACATCCAGCGGGGCGCATGCTTCGCCCACGGTACGGTAACATCAATTACCGTGAACTTGGTGAGCGCGGCACCATCGAAGAACAATTCGCTCGTCTCCTGGAATGCATCGGCTGACACCGACTTGGCTCTTGTCTGCATTCCGTGGGCTGGTGCCGGAGCTGCTCCCTTTCGTTCCTGGAGTGCGGTGCTCGCCGACGTGGCCACGGTTTACGGCGTACGACTCGCGGGGCGTGAGAACCGTCGGAAGGACCCGCCGGCAGGCGCAATTTCCGACGTTGTCGCCGACGTGATCGCCGAGCTGGACGAGCTGGGGATGCCGCGGGTGGCCCTGTTCGGCCACTGCTCCGGCGCTGTGCTGGCCTTCGAGCTGGCGAAGGCCCTGACCGCTGCCGACCAGGGCATTGAGGTCACCCACCTCCTGGTCGCGTCGCAGTTGCCGCCGCCCGACTTCACCACCGCTGACGTCGAAGCGGATCAGGATCTCCTCCGGTACGTGCCGGAGGAGTTCCGGGGCGAGCCGGACTTCGTCGAGCTGCTTCTGCCGATCATCGCGGCGGACATCGCCCTGATGTCGCGCTACGTCTACGAGCCCGGCTCCCGGCTGACGGTGCCGATCACCGTGCTCTACGGTGCCCACGACAAACACGTGAGCAGGGCGCAAATCGAATCCTGGCGCCGGGAGACGAGTGGCCCGACGACCTTTTCCGAGATCGCCGGGGGTGATCATCTGCTCGGCGGTGATGCCTGGCCGAAGCTTGCGCAGGCAGTGCGTTTCGCATTGACCTGAGACGATCGGCCGGGCCCTGCGTCGACGCCGATCGGGACCACGCCGAGTATGATGACCGAGGTATGACGCAGGTGCGGTCGTACCCGAGGCTGGAGTCCAGCACGCGGCAGCGACTTTTGCCTGCGGATTCGGATCTCACCGAACACCTCTGCCGGGTACCGGTGGACGATGGTTGGGTCGCATGAGGTGTCCGCTGAGGAAGAGGTACGCATGGTCATGGATCGGGACTGGCTCCAGCCTCTGCGGGAGCGGGACCTGCTTCCCCCGGGGGCGCTGGCCGCCTTCGTGGTCGGGTCCACCGCGCGGGGCTGGGACAACGCCCGCAGCGACTATGACATCTACGTCATCAGCTCGAGAGAGCGGGTACGGATCTCCGGCGACGTGGTACCTGTCTCGCTCGAGCTGTCCCGGATGCGCAGGGAGGAGTTCTACGCCCACAACCGCCGCTGGCAGGTCACCTACTGGCTGGACTCCCAGGTTGACGAGATCTTCGAGAAGGTGTCCTGGGAGGCGTTCGAGGCTGGCCAGGTCACCAACGAGACCTTGGACCACCGGGAGGAGCTCCTGCTCTCGCGCCTCGGCAACTGTCTGCCCTTGTTCGGGCAGGATTGGCTGACCCGCAGCCTCGACCGTCTGAACTCTTCGGCGTTCCGGTCGTTCGTCGTCGTTCGTTCGCTGGGCGCGCTGGAGAACGCCCTCGAGGACGCGCTGGGGCAGCTCGAGGCCGGCGACCTGGAGAGCGCGACGATCTCGGCGCGGCTCGCGTTCGGGCACGCCATCGACGCTCTCCTGGAGAGCCACGGTGAGTACAGCAGTCAGCTGGTGAAATGGCGGCCGAACCGCTTCCGGGCCGCCGCCCCGAGCGCCATCGACTTCGTCAAGTACTGGCGGATAGAAACCATGCAGGACTACGATCCGGCGGCGCCGGACGTGTGGATCAAGGATGTCCTGGCGCTCTGTCAGGACATCGCCATGCGGGTGGAGACGGTATGAACAGTGCCCGGCCCCAGCGAGCGTCGGCGTCGTGATTAATCTGCAGGTCGACGACGAGAGCCTGAAATCGATCCGGCTCTCCTTCAGCCCGCTCTGGGAGACCATCGGCAGTCTGGTCATCCTGACGCGGTACCGAGGCATCGCGCCGTCTCCGTACACGACCTGGGCTCGTAAGGTCCGCGAGCGCATGCCGGCGGTGCTCGCCCAGCAGCTCGTCGAGTCGGTTCGTGGCCTGGATGTGAACCAGTTCGCCGCGCATGCCGTACCGATCCCCGACCCGGCCCGGAACACCATCGAGTCCGAGTTGTGGCATTTCCAGGAGCAGCAGGGCGACGCCAGGATGGCGCGCCAGTTCGCCAAACAGCTTCAGCAGTACTGGAATCTGGCGATCGCCCCGTACTGGACGGCGATCCGGTCCTCCCTCGAGGAGGAGATCCTGTTCCGCGGTCGTACCCTCGCCGTCGAGGGGAGCGAGTCGATGCTCACCGAACTCGGCGGGCGGGTCACCTGGGCACCTCCTCGTCTGACCGCCCCGTACCACCGCGACCTGGACGTCGCGCTGAACGGCTCGAGACTTGTCCTGGTGCCGACCGTGTTCGCGGCTGCCAGGAGGATCTTCGTGCAGGACGGGAGTTCGGTGGCGATGTCCTACCAGGCCCGTGGGACAGGACACTTCCACGTCCTGACGGCCTACCCGCGCGAGCCGTCGATCCAGGAGGATCGGCTGGCCCTGCTGGTCGGCAAGGGCCGCGCCCAGGTGCTCCGTGAGCTACAGGTGCCGAAAACCACGACAGCGGTGGCTCAGTCCCTGGGGATGGCCAAGAGCACCGTGTCGCAACACCTGGCGGTACTGGCCGCCACCGGGGTGGTGTGGAAGCAGCGATTGGGAGGGCAGGTCTTCTATCAACTGGATGCGTCGGGGGTGGCGCTGCTGAGACAACTTCTTCCCTGAGCTGGTCATTCCGGCGTACGCTCACGGCCCGCCGTCGAAAGGTCACCGGGTGGCGACCTCTGCTCAGTCCGTCGCACCGGTACGGCGCCGACTGAACCTGACCGGCAGGCTGCTGAATCCGGTCAGGAAGTTGGAGTGGATTCGCCTCGGTGCTCCGGCCACCTCGAGATCCGCGACCTTCTCACGGAGTACGCGCAGCAACTCGGTC
Organism: Micromonospora sp. RV43; assembly: GCF_001029515.1. NCBI lineage: Bacteria > Bacillati > Actinomycetota > Actinomycetes > Micromonosporales > Micromonosporaceae > Micromonospora > Micromonospora sp. RV43. The sequence goes on from NZ_LEKG01000009.1 coordinate 45,615, forward strand.
ACCTCCATCCGCGCCAGGGTGGCACCGAGGCAGAAGTGCGGCCCGTAGCCGAAGGCGAGATGCCGGTTCGGCGTCCGGTTGAGCATCAACTCGTTGGGCGACGGGAAGACCGTTTCGTCACGGTTGGCGGAGCTGTGCCAGAGCGTGACTATGTCGCCCTTGGCGATCCGGACTCCCGAGATCTGGGAGTCGGCCTGGCAGGTGCGCCCGAAGTGCATGGTGGGTGACGCCCAGCGGAGCACCTCCTCACCGGCCGTCGCCAGATCGACCGCACCGGTCCTGAGCAGGTGCCATTGTTGTGGGTGTCCGGCGAGGGCGTGCACCGCATCGATCATGGTGAGCCGGCTAGTCTCGTCGCCACCCACGATGAGGCTGTAGCAGTTGAGGACGACCTCGTCGTCGGACAGCTTCTCCCCGTCGACCAGGGCCTCGGCCAACTCGCTGATGACCCCGTGGTCCGGCGATTTCCGGCGTAGGTCCAGCAGCTCGCCGAAGTACAGAAGGATCTCGTGGCGGGCCTCGATCGCCTCCTCCGGCTTGCTGTCCCGCTCGTCGGAGCTGAGCGCCGAGCGCGTCTGGGACAGCAGGAAGGCCTCGTCCTCGGCCGGCACGCCGAGCAGTTCCGCGATCGTGCCCATCGGGATCCGGCTGGCGATGTCCTCGGCGAAATCGCAGGTGCCCTGTTCGACTGCCTCCTGCACCAACCGCTCGGTCCGATTCCGCAGGCTGGCCGAGATCCGGTCCAGGGTCCGCGGGGAGAGTGCCCGGAGAATGATGTTGCGCAGTTGCCGATGCCGGGAGCCGTCCGTGACCGGCAGCATCACGCCCGCCGCGGAATCTCCGCCGGCCAGCAGGGTGGTCAGGACGTTGCCGCCCTCGGAGGTGTAGGTGCCGCTGCTCCGGTAGACGTCAACGACGTCCGAGTACCTGGACACCACCCAGAATCCCGGTCGGCCGCCGACCGGCTTGTGCCAGACGACCGGATTCGTCTGCCGCAGCTCGCGCCAGAATTCACCGAGATCCTGGTCGTCGAAGGTCCTCGGATCGGATAAATCGGGCATCATCATTTCGGTCTCTCCCCTTTGTCATGCGTGCGGTGTCCAGCCCTGCGCGGTGGACCCGGCCACGAAGGTGGCCGGCGCTGCCCGGGGGTGGAATGTTTCGCTCCCGCAGCGGCTGGAGCCGGTCCCGATCCGTGGCGACGCGGACCTCCTCCTTGGCGGGCACCTGATGTTGACACAACCATCGTTGAGTGGTGCTCGGCAAAGGTGTTCGGTCAGATCCGAATCCGTGGGCAGAAATCAATGCCGCGTGATGGACTCCAGCCCGGAGTGCGACCGAGCTCCTGACTGGAGGTGTCTGTCATGGACGAAATCGGCTCTGTTGCCGGTCATCCGCCGGCTCGCCGGCCCGACTGTTCCTGTCGACCGGCTGTCACGTCGGGGACGTCGTCGCTGCCCGGCTCTGCCGCTGGCGGGCGGGCGGCCCGATGAGGGGTGAAGCGCCTCGTGGCTGTCCGGTCGCGGTGATCGGTATGGCCGGCCGCTTCCCTGGGGCGGACGACGTCAACCAGTACTGGCGGAACCTTCTCGACGGCGTCGTGTCGGTGAGCCGGACCGGCGAGGGTTCCGGCGGTCGGGGCGACGGCCGGTTCGTCGGCGCGGTGGGCAAGGTCGACAACGTCGACCAGTTCGACGCGGACTACTTCCGGTTGACGCCGGCGGAGGCCATCATCATGGATCCGCAGCAGCGGGTCCTGCTGGAGGTGGCGGCCGAGGCCCTCGACGACGCCGGCTACGCGGGCGAGCGCGACATCGTGGTGGGGGTGTTCGTCGGGTGCGGCGAGAACCTGTACTACCGCGATTTCGTGGCTCCGGACGAGGCCGGCGGTGGGCGCCTCGGCGACGTCCGCGTCACGCTGGCGAACGAGAAGGACTTCCTCGCGCCCCGACTCGCGTTCAAGTTGGGCCTCACCGGGCCGGCGATCACCGTGCAGACCGGTTGTGCCACGTCGCTCAGCGCGGTGGCGCTCGCGTGCTCGTCGCTGGCCGCGGGGGACTGCGACATCGCGCTGGCCGGCGGCGTCAGTCTCCTGCCACCGGACGCCGAGGGCTACACCTACCGTGAGGGCGGCATCCTGTCGGCGGACGGCTCCTGCCGTCCCTTCGACGTCGCGGCGTCGGGGGCGGTACCCGGGTCGGGCGCCGGCATCGTGGTGCTGCGACGTGATGATGACGCCCGAGCCGAGGGCGACAACCGCCGCGCGGTGATCCACGGCTGGGCCGTCAACAACGACGGCGGCTCGCGTGCCGGATTCGCCGCCCCGAACGTCGACGGCCAGCAGGCCGTGATCCGCACCGCCCTCGCTCGCGCCGGTCTCCGGCCCGACCAGGTCGGATACGTCGAATCCCACGGCACCGGCACCGCCATCGGGGATGCCGTCGAGTTCGAGGCGCTGCGGCGGGTCTTCGCCGGTGACGGCCGCCCGCCCGGCTCGATGACGTTGGGCGCGGCGAAGGCGAACATCGGCCACGCCGACGCGGCCTCGGGCCTGGCCGGGCTCTTCAAGGCCACCTTGGCGGTGGAGAGCGGAGTGCTGCCCGGCACGGCACGGTTCGACACCCCGAATCCCGACCTCGACATGGCGTCGACACCCTTCGTCATGAGCGCCCAGACCGCTCCCTGGTCCGGGGAGGACCCGCGCGTCGCCGGGGTGAGTTCCTTCGGACTCGGTGGGTCCAACGCCCACGTCGTCCTCGGTCAGGCGCTCGGTGAGCCCTCTCCGGCGAGCACGAGGCCGCGCTCCCTACTGGTGCTCTCGGCCCGTACCGGTGACGAACTACAGCGGATGCGCGAGCGGCTGGCGGATCGGCTCGAGAGCATGGCGTCCACCGAGCCCGCCGAACTGGCGGACGTCGCCTTCACCCTCGCTGTCGGGCGTGGGCGGTTCGTCAAACGCTGGGCGGCGGTGGTCGGCAGCACCGTCGAGGCGATCGCGAAGCTGCGGGCCGCCGAGGAGACCGGGCGGTCCTCCGCCCGGCCGTCGCTGGCGGTCTCCGGTACCCCCGCCGACCTGGCCGAGCTGGGGAAGCGGCTGCTGGCCGCGGAACCGCTGGTGCGTTCGGGCCTCGTCGAGATCACCGGATCACCGGAACTGCACGACCTGCCGGCACCGCGGGCCGGCGCGCTGACGGCAGCCGTCGTCGGCCGGATCCTGCTGCGGCTCGGACTGACCTTCTCCCGGGTCGACGCGTCGGCCTGGGCCCGGCCGGTCGCGGACTGGCTGGCACGCGGGGCAGACCCGGCGACGCTGGCGGAGGCTCTGGACGCCTGCACCGGCGACGGCGAGGACGACGACCGACCCGCCCGGCATCACCCCGGTCAGGTGGTGATCGGCCCGTCGTTCGACCTGGCCGAGGTGCTGGCCGCGGCATGGCAGGCGGGCGCCGCGATCAAGTGGGCCACCTACTACGCCGATGAAGCGCGCCAACGGGTCTCGCTCCCGGCCTACCCGTTCACCCGCCGCCGCTTCTGGCTCAACCGTCCGGTCCGCTCCTCCGCTCCGGCCGAAGGCTCCGCGGGCGGATCAGCACCGCAGCACGACAGCATCGTCAACTACGTCGAGCAGGTCTGGCGCGAGGTACTCGGCGTCGAGCACATCCCGCTGGACATGAACTTCTCCGAACTCGGCGGCGACTCCATCTACGCGGTGGAGGTCGGCGCCCGTCTCAGCGAGGGCCTCGGGCTCAAACTGCCCGTCGACCTGCCGTTCGTCGCACCAACCGTCGTCGACTCAGCGACGTACATCGAAAACACCATGGCCAAGGGGAAGACTGGATCATGACTACCTTGAACGACGACACCATTCTCATCCGAGGGCTGGATGTGACGGCCCGCCGTGGCGAGGCCGCCGTGGAGTTCACCGAGAGCGCCAAGGATGGCATCCTGCTGGAGACCCTGATGGGCCGCTACGTGCTGGACAGCGACGCAGTGGTGCCCTGGCTGCTGGTCGACGGTCGGCGCACCGTCGGTCAGGTGCTCGACGGTGTCGCCGAGCAGTCCGGACGGCCCCTCGAGGAGGTCCGCCAACCGACGTACGAGCTGTTCCGGCAGCTGCAGGAGTTCGGCCTGCTCACAGAGGCCACGCCGGCCGACATCGCCGTCCTGACCCGCCCCTAGGTTCCGGATGACGCGCCAACTGCTCACCCGCGTCGGGCTCCAACTCAGCGGCTACTCCTTCGCCGGTGTCGCGGACGACAAGCTCTTCCAGCAGGTCGCCGGGGTGGCCCGGGAAGCCGAGGCCGCCAGCTTCGACAGCTTGTGGACCATGGACCACCTCCACCAGATCGCCACGGTGGGGAACCCGGAGGAACCGATCCTGGAGGCGTACACCACGCTGGCCGCCCTGGCGACGGTGACCTCAGTCGCCCGCCTCGGAGTCCTGGTCTCCGCCTGCGGATTCCGGAACCCGGCGGTGCTCGCCAAGATGGTCACCACCATCGACATCATCAGTGGCGGCCGGGCGGTCCTCGGGATCGGCGCCGGCTGGCACGAGGAGGAGTACCGGGCGTACGGGCTCGACTTCCCGAGACCGAAGGAGCGGCTGGCGCAGTTGGCCGAGGCGGTGCAGATCTGCCGCGCCATGTTCACCGAGTACGCGCCGCGTTTCACCGGGCGCTACTTCCGCATCGACGAGCCGCTCAACATGCCTCGTCCGATTCATCCTGACGGCCCGCCCATTCTGATCGGCGGTGGTGGCGAGAAGGTGCTGATCCCGACGGTCGCCAGGCTGGGCGACGCCTGCAACTTCTTCGGTGGGCCGGCCACCGTACGTCGCAAGATCAACATTCTCGAGCAGGCCTGCGCTGACGTGGGTCGGGACAGTAGCGAGATCACGAAGACCTGGCTGGGCCACGTGATCATCGCCGACTCCGAGTGGGAGCTGCACGAGTCGCTGGACCGGTTGGGAGCCCTGCTGGACGTCGCACCGGCCGCCGCTCGCGGTTTCGCGCTCTGCGGCACCCGGCACGAGGTGCGCGACCAGGTGAGGGAGTACCGCGAGTCCGGGGTGGACGGTTTCATCCTGGCGGTGCTCGACCCCACGGACCACGCGCACCTGCACACCGTCGGCACGACCCTGCGGGAGGCACTGGATGACTGAGCGTACGCAAGCCCCGGAGGTCGGGCTCGACCTCGACGGCGATCCGGTCGAGGTGCTGCAGGCGGTGTGGCGGGAGGCGCTGGAGGTCGAGGAGGTCGACCCGGACGCCGGATTCTTCGACCTCGGTGCGACCTCGGTCGTCATTCTCCGCGTGGTCCACGTGCTGCGTGAGCGCTGGCCCGGGCTCAGGGTCGTGGACGTCTTCTCCCACCCGACGGTCACGGAACTCGCGGCCTTTCTCGACGACGAGTAGGCCAGCGGCCGAGAGGTCAGGGACTCACTCCTGCCCCTTGACGGCAACGAGCAACCGGCCGCAGACAGCGCCGCCGCGCAACAACAGGATGCTGCCCAGCGGCTCGGTGCCCGGACAGCTCGAGATGCAGTTCCCCAATTCCCAAGCGATCACCCCCGGAGGAAGCCTGATGTTCACCCCCACGTTCGAGGTAATTGTTGCGCAGGCCAAGGACCGGCAGCCGCCGGACATGACCTTCGAAGCCCTGCTCAAGCGGTTCCCGGGTCTGGCGGAGGCGGATGCCGTCTGCTGGACCGGGTCGACCGCAGTCGGTTGGGGAAACGTCTTTAGCGATTTCGATATTTACGCGTTCTCAGACCGGGAGCTTGACCTTCCGATGGACGAAACCGCGGAATGTTGGCCCGGGTCGGACAAGAGCGGGGTCGGCTGGGGCAACTGGTTGGGTGAGTACCAGAAGGCCCGCGTAGACCTGACGACTTGGCCGACCGGTGCCTTCCCTACCGTGCTGCAGCCCTACCTCGAGGACGAGGTCGAATTTCTGCGCTCAAGCGACACCATGCAGGACTTCATTTACCGGATGTCCATCGGAGTTCCGTTGAAGAACGACGGCTACTTCCAGGAGCTGCGGGAGCTGCTGGACAAGTCCTCGTATCGTCGCGCCCGGGTACGGACCGTCAAAGTCCGCGCGGAGAACGCGCTCACCGATGTGGTCGGCCAGCTCGACGCCGGCGACCAGGACTCGGCCCTAATCTCGGCCCGGATCGCGGCGTTCCGGGTGGTGGACGCCTGCCTCGCGCTGCAGGGGGATTACTGCACACGCGAGAAGTGGATGATGCGTCGTCTGGCCCGCATGCCCGAATGCGGGATCAGCGTCGATGAGTTCCAGGCAATGGTGCTGGACGGGCCTCGCCAGGGCGAGGCCAATGGTGACTGCGCGCTGCGGATGGCGCGCTGGGCGCAGGGGCACATCGTCCGGCTCGACGGCGAGCTCTTCGCCGGCTCCTGAGCTGGTCCGGAGCAGATGATCGGGCCGCGAGTTGGCGAACAAGAATAGGGAGATCGCATTGAATCAGTTCGGAGCTGTCACGAAGGACGTCGCGCGGATGCGTGGTCATGACCCTGAGGTCACCGGCGTTGCCAGGGTCTTCGCGGTCGGGATGACCGGCACTGCCGTGATTCCGGGCGGGGCCGACCGATGAGCGGAGCGGGCTGGCTCTCCGGATTGGGCGCCGCGCTGCGCGGTCCGCAAGATCGCCGGCAGAGCCTCCTGGCGCGGGCGACGGTCGTGAACACCATCGGCAGGGGGATGTTCCTTTCTGCGGGGACGATCTTCCTCATCAAGTTCACCGGGCTGAGCCCGGCGGTGGTCGGGACCGGTCTGACGATCGGATCCCTGGCCGGCTTCGGGGCCGGGCTCCTGATCGGTGACTTCGCCGACCGTCGCGGTTCACGCGAGGTCGTCATCGGCTCCATGCTGCTGGAGGCGGTGGCGAGCGCAAGTCTCCTCCTCGTGTGGGATCTGTGGTCGTTGATCGCCGTGGCCGCTGTCGCCGCCGTCGGGAGCGCGGGATCGGGCAGCGCTCGCGGCGCGATGATCGGGGTGGTGGCGGAGGAGGGCAAGGGCGCACGGTTGCGCTCGTACCTGCGTGCCATGACCAATGTCGGGATCGCGGTCGGCACCCTCACGGCCGCCATTGCTCTCGCCATCGACACCCGCCCGGCCTATGTCTTCCTCATCGTCACGGACTCGGTCACTTTCGTGCTCGCCGCGCTCATCCTGTCGCGGATGGCTCACCTTCCGCCGACGCGGGTGGCCAAGACCTCGGACTCCGTCGAGAAGGAGCGCAAGTGGGTTGCGCTCCGCGACCGCCACTATCTGGGGCTGACGTTCGCCGCTGCGATCGCGAGCCTGCAGGGCTGGGTGCTGGTCCAGGCGCTGCCGGTGTGGATCGTGCTGAAGACGGACGCGCCGCGGTCGATGGCGGCGTTGGTTCTGTTCGTCGGGTCGGTCACCGTCGCGCTGATCCAGCTTCCGGCGACGCGCTCCATCGATGGGCCGCGGTCCGCTGCGCGTCTGATCACGCTGTCCGGACCCCTCTTCATCCTGGCGTGGATCATGATGGCGGTCTCGGCGGACCGCGCCGCCTGGGTCGCCGTCGTGCTGCTGCTGATTGCCGTGCTGGTGCACTCGCTGGCCGAGGTGTGGCAGGTGGGTGGGACCTTCGAGTTGTCCTTCGCGCTGGCCCAGCCGGAGGCACAGGGGCAGTACCAGGGTCTGATGGGCCTGGGGCAGGGGTTCGCCGCCGCGATCGCGCCGGCCATCGTCATCCCGGTCTGCGTCAACGGAGGACTGGTCGGGTGGGTCGCGTTGGCCGTGGTGGTCGCCGTGGCCGGCTTCCTCTGCGCGCTGATCGAGAAGCACTGGTCCCGATCCCGGCCGGCGGTCAGCACTCCGGCGAGTGTGAGCTGAACTTCCGATGCGCAGCGGGGGACGCGCTGACGAGACAGACGACGAACGTGGACGACAGATCTGCTCCGCTCGTCCGAAGACACCGGATGGGATCGCGGCGCCACCAGGCCCGCCCCGGCTTTCGCACTAGCGAGGGAAAGGAAACCGATGATGTCGAATTTGGTGAGTGACGAGACCGTGCTGAAACTTACCGCGATCTGGGAGGCCGAGCTGGGTGTCGCTGTCACTCCCCAGGACGACTTCTTCGACCTCGGGGGCGACTCGTTGTTGGCGCTGGCGGTGGCTCGGAAGGCACGGGCGGCGGGAATATCCATGCGGGCGGGGGCGGTTCTGCGTCATTCCACGGTGGCGGCACTCGCGGACGCGGTGCACCGGGGCGTCGCGTGACCCAGGCGTTGACCGGCACATCGGCACGGACCGTGCACGATGTGTTCGCCGACCTTGTGCACTCCCGGCCCGGAGCGGTCGCGGTCGAGGACGGCCGGGAGTGCCTGACGTACGTCGAGTTGGACCGCCGGGCGACGGCACTGGCCGCAGCCATCGTCAGTCGTGGGGGCCAGGGCGGGTTTGTCGGGGTCCTGCTCGGCCGGTCGACGCAGACGATCGTCGCGCTGCTGGCCGTCCTGAAGGCGGGAGCGGCTTACGTGCCGCTCGATCCGGCGTACCCCCGGGCCCGGCTTATCGAGATGACCGAGCAGTGCGGGCTGACGCTGCTGTTGACGACCGCTGCGCTGCACGACGAGATCGGGGAGATCGTCGGGGACGTGCTCCGGGTGGACGAGGCGGAGCAGGACGCGGCGATCGACGTCTTCGCCGAGCCGGCACGTCGGCCCACCGACCCGGCGTATGTCATGTTCACCTCGGGCACGACCGGCCGGCCCAAGGCCATCGTGGTCTCGCACCACAACGTGGTCAATCTGGCGACCGGTGCCGACTACGTCGAACTGGGCCCGGCCCACACGGTGCTGCAGTTCGCTCCGCTCTCGTTCGACGCCTCGACGTTCGAGATCTGGGGCGCCCTGCTCAGCGGAGCGCGACTGGTGGTCGCACCCGAGGATCTGCTCGAGAGCGACGAACTGGGCGAGGTGCTCGCGCGGCACGAGATCGACACCATGTGGCTGACCGCGGCGCTGTTCCATCGGATCGTCGACACGGACCTGCCGGCGCTCCAACCGGTGACCCAGTTGCTGGCCGGTGGTGACGTGCTCTCCGCGGATCACGTGCGGCGGGCGCTGGCGGCGAGGCCGGGTCGCATCGTGGTGAACGGCTACGGCCCGACCGAGACCACCACGTTCGCATGCTGTCATCGCATGTCGGCGCCCGAGGAGGTCGGTCAGCCCGTGCCGATCGGACGGGCCATCCCCGGGGCCCGGCTGTGGATCATGACGAGCCGAGGTGAGCCTGCCGCTGCCGGTGAGGCCGGCGAGCTGTGGGTCGCCGGCGACGGTGTCTCACTCGGCTACTGGCAGGATCCCGCCGAGAACGGGCGCAAGTTCGTGCCCGAACCGGGTGGCCCGCATGACCGCGCCTACCGGACCGGCGACCTGGTCCGGACGCGCGAGGACGGGGCGCTGGAGTTCCTCGGCCGGATCGACGACCAGATGAAGATCCGCGGGTACCGCATCGAGCCGGCGGAGGTGGAAGCCGCGTTGGTCGGGCAGCCCACCATCTGCCGGGCGGCGGTCGCCGCTCATGAGTTCAGGCCCGGTGACAAGCGGCTGGTCGCCTACCTCGTCCTGTCGCCCGGCGCCGCACTCGACGTTCCTCAGCTGCGGCGGGCCCTCTCCGCCAAGCTGCCGGCCCACCTGCTACCGGCCCGGTACGTGGTGCTGGACGACCTGCCTGTCACCCGCAACGGCAAGGTCGACCGGCGCGCGCTGCCCGCGCCGGAATGGGTGGCCGCCACCGTCCATCAACCGTGACAGGCGGCCCCCGGTAGCGGCCGGGGGAGCCGCGCCGCACGGAGGAAGGAGCACCGCCATGGCGGGTTCGCACCCGTTGGACCGTGACCGGACCGCACTCGGAGTGATGGCGTGGACGATCAGCTGAGCCGCCTGTCGCGCGGCCTCGGGCCCGCGGCGTACGCGAACGGTGACCGGATCGAACAGATCGTCCGGCACCACGCAGAACTCACTCCCGATGCCGTCGCGATACGGCAGGCCGATCGGGTGCTCTCGTACCGTGACCTGATCGCCATGGCGGACCGGGTGGCCTGCGGCCTGACGAAACGGGGGGTCGGACCGGGCAGTGTCGTCCCGGTGTGTCTGCCGCGCTCACCGGAACTCGTCGGCGTGCTGCTGGGTGCGCTGAGCACCGGCGCGGCCTACCTGGCGATGGATCCCCGCTGGCCGGCCGGCCGACGTGAGTACGTCCTGACCGCCAGCGGTGCCGATTTCCTGATCGCCGGCGACGACGGCGCGCCCCCTCCGGCCGGGTTCGCGCGACTGACCGTCGCGGAGGTGCTGACGGACGGCACGACGGAGCCGCCGCCCGGCCTGAGCGGCGCGCAGGCGGCGTGCGTCTTCTACACCTCGGGCTCGACCGGACAGCCCAAGGGGGTCGTGTCACCACACCGCGGGACCGTCCGGGTGCTGGTGGGTAACGATGACCTGCCGCTCGATGCCGACACGGTCTTCCTCCAGGCCGCGCCGTTGCCGTGGGACGCGTTCTCGCTGGAGCTGTGGGCCCCGCTGTTGAACGGTGGGTGTTGCGTCCTGCTCGACAGGGACGCTCCGAATCTCGACGTGGCGGCTCTGCGGGACGCCGTCGACCGGGGCGTGAACAGTCTCTGGCTCACGAGTTCGTTGTTCAACGTGTTCGTCGACGAGGCGGTGGAGCTGTTCGGCGACGTCCGGCTGGTGCTCGTCGGCGGCGAACGCGTCTCCGTGGCGCACCTGCGGCGGCTGCTCGACCGGTTTCCCGAGCTGCCGGTGGTGAACGGTTACGGACCGGTGGAGGGCACCATCTTCGCCACGACGCAGCTCGTCCACCCCCGGCACGTCCGGGTGCCTGCCACCGACGTCCCCATCGGGCGCCCGGTGCCGGGCACCGGTGTGGTCGTCGTCGACGAGGCGTTGCGGCCGGTGCCGGCGGGCCGGCTGGGGGAGCTGCTCGTCTCCGGTGACGGTCTCGCCCTGGGCTATCTGGGGGATCCGGAGAGCACCGCGCGCGCCTTCGTCGACGTCGACGATGTCCGGCACTACCGGACCGGCGATCGGGCGCTCTTCGAGGACGGGGTGTTCCGCTACCGCGGACGGCTGGACCGCCAGGTGAAGGTGAACGGTGTCCGGATCGAGCCCGGCGAGGTCGAGGCGATCCTGGAGCGGCACCCGGGGGTCCGGGTCTGCTCGGTGGTGAGGGCGGGGAACGACGAACGACCCCGCCTGGTGGCCCTGTTCGAGAGTGCCGATCCGGTGGCTCCCACGGCGGAGGTCCTCCGGGCGTTCGTGGCCGGGCAGCTTCTCCCGGCGATGATTCCGGCGGTCATGCGCCCGGTCGACCGTCTTCCGCTCGGGTCGACGGGCAAGGTCGACGTCGCCCAGGTGCAGGCCATGGCGGAGCTCCTTGTCCGGGAGGACGCCCCGAAGGTCGGCGCCCGCGCGGCGGCGTCCACCGAACCGGACGTCCCGCTCCTCTCGGCCACGCGATCCCTGCTCGGCGTTCCGGACCTGGGAATCGACGACGACCTGTTCGCCGCGGGCGCCACGTCGCTCGACGCGGTCAGGTTGGCCTCACGCGCCACCGCGATGTTGCCGTCCCCGATCGGTCTGACGGACGTCTACCGGACGCCGACGGTTCGAGGGCTGCTGGACGTGGCGGTCGAGCGGGCCCGGGCGGACGTGGCCCGGCAGGAGAGCTCCTCGGCGGCGGACGCGCCGTTGTCGCACGCGCAGACCCGGTTCTGGTTGGCGGAGCAGCTCAACCCGGGTGCCGCCGACAACATGGTGGTTCTCGCCTACCTGGTCACCGGTGACTGGGACCCTCGGGTGCTGCGGATGGCCTTCGAGGACGTCATCGAGCGCCACGCCATACTCCGTACGATCTACCCCCCGGCGGATCGGACGGCGGTTGCCCGGCTCGTCGCGCCGGCGCCGTTCGACCTCGAGGTCGTTCCCGCTCCGGCGGGGGAGGATGTCGAGGCCGCGCTCCGGCGGTTGACGGCGGACTGGTGGCGGACGCCGTTCGACCTCGAGGCCGAACCACCCTTCCGGGTACGGGTGAGCCGGCTCGGTGCGGACCGGTACCTGCTCGGTCTGCACCTTCACCACATTGCCTTCGACGGTTGGTCCGAGCGGATCCTGATGACCGACCTCGCGATCGCCTACCGAGCCCGAGCGACCGATACGAAGCCGGTGTTCCCGGAACTCCCGCCCTATGCCGCCTACAGCCGGATGGAGTGCGGAGGCACCGAGGCCGGCGCCGACACGGCGCTGCGCCAGTGGCGGGCCGTTCTGGAGCCGCCGATCGCCCCGGCCTTCGCGCCACCGCTCTCGGACTCGCCCGACGGCCCGCGCGTCGAGCTGGACCGGACGCTGCCGGAGCCGCTGGTGAGCAGGTTGCGGGCGATGGCGTCCCGGTTGGGGACGCCGACCGCCTCGGTGCTCTCCGCGGCGGTGGCCCGGGCAGTGGCCCGCGGGTTCGGTGTCGGGCAGGTCTGCGTCGGCACCGTCGCACCGGCACGACGTGATCCGCACTTCGACGGTGTCCTCGGCTACTTCGTCGATCCGCTGCCGTTGGCGCTGCGTACAGCAGGGGAGCCGGAGGGCCGCCCGGTGCTGACCGAGGCGGTGGAACAGCTCCGCGGCGCCATGCACCGGCCGCTGATCCCGTTCGAAGACCTGGTTCGCGCCCTCGCTCCGGCGCGGGGCAGACACCCCTGGTTCCAGACCTGGGTGGTCGTGCAGCACGAACCGCCTTCGGGGGAGCTGAGCCCACACGTGCGGTACCGGCCACTGAGGCTGAGCCCGCCCTCGACCTCCACGGAGCTGCTGATCCACGCGATCCCGCGGGAAGAGGGCGGCTGGGATCTGGTCGCATCCTGCCGCGCCGATGGCATCGGTGAGGCCGCTCTGCGTGATCTCGTGCACACCGTGACCGAGGTGCTCACCCACTACGCCGACGAGTTCAGCCGGTCGTGACGTTCGATCCTGGTGGTGCGGTGGGGCGGGTTGCGGCAACGTCGCCGCACCCACCCTGGGCGTTGGTGGCGATTAGGAGGTGCGGGTCAGGGGCGACGCAGGCGTAGGGCCAGGAAGCTTGGGCGCTCGGTCAGCCGTGTAGCGCGCTGGGTCGATAGCGTGCAGCGTCTCGACGGCTCTCGGCTCGGCCGCATAATGGCCGCCACCGCAGCGGCGTCCAGGATTCGGAGGCCGGCGACGTCGCCGGCGAGCGCGAACATGGCCGGCCGGTCCGGGTAGGCGTTGTGCGGGGCGACGGCGGCGTGCGCCGCGTAGACGTCACCGGCCTGGTCGTGATACGCGTGGGCCGCGGCATCCGGGATGCGTTCCACGGCGGTGGCGCGGGTCGCAACCAGATCGGGCCACCGGGGCCCGTCCACGAGGTGAGCCGCCGGTCGGCGCGCAGCGGTGCACCGACCGCGTCACCGGGTCGGTGCTGTCCTGGCCTTCGACACTCAGCCGAGCCGGGCCGCCTTCGCCCCGGCCTCGATTGGTGCCAGGACGGCGAGCGCTGCCAACAGGGCGCGACCCAGGACGCTCATCGGTGAGTGAATGAACCGCCCTGGGGTTCTGTGGAGACTTTGATGTTCCGCGGTTAGGCTAGGGTGACCTGGTGCCTTCGAAACCCGTGACAACCGTCCTATTCGACTTCGCTTGGACCCTGTTCGCCAGAGACCCCAACCGCTGGGTCGGCAGCGCCGCGGCATTGATCGGCCGGGAGGTGGCCGCCGGTGACGCTCAGCGCATCGCCGCAGATTACGCTGAGTTGTTGCGGACGACGGCTAAGGACCCTGCTCATTTTGCCCGGGACTTGGACCCAGAGGTGTGGGACCGGGCGATTCTGGCTGTCCTGCAGCAAATCCGTGGGGTGGACTTGCCGTTTGCGCGAGCCCTGCACGAAACGCACGCCGAAGCGCTCGAGCCGTACGCGGACACGTCATCCACTCTCGCCGCCCTGAGCGCCCGCGATATTCGACTGGGCGTGGTCAGTAACGTCGGCTGGGACATTCGCAAATGCTTTGCGAGGCACGGGCTTGACCGCTACATCGATGCATTCGTTCTTTCCTACGAGGTCGGCTTCGTCAAACCCGATGTACGGATCTGGCGCACTGCACTCGACGCCCTGGCGGCACAGCCAGATCTAACGCTGATGGTCGGTGACCATCCCAGCGGCGACGGCGGTTCCGTGACCGCCGGGATACCGGCCCTGGTACTGCCGATGGTGAGTTCGCCAGCCCAGCTTCGCGGATTCGATCACGTGCTGGCGTTGGCTGGAATTTGAAGCTGTTTCGTGTTCTTGGTTTGTCGAGGTTGCCCTATCCTGGGTGATTCACCGTGATCGCCAAGATGCGCTGTTCGTCGGCGTGTAGATAAGCGGAAGTGCGGGACCGTCAGACGAACGGCCCTGTCTCACATTCGGTGGTGACGGAGGGTGCTGCTATCCGAGGAGGATGCGGTGGCGAAGCAGGGTGAAGCCCGCTCGTCCGTGCATTTGGCGTGCGATCCGCTTGGTCTTGGTGTTGACGCCTTCGGTGGGGCCGTTGCTGTAAAGAAGCGTGAGCGCTGCGTTCACGGCGTCGCGGTCCCGTTCCAGGCCCCTGGTAAAGGCGTGCAGATGAGGTAGATCGACCGCGCGGACCTGGCCGATCCAGAGCGAGAGCCGGTCGGCATTTCCGGCGTGAGGCGTCAGGAGCTCGGCGAAGCCCCCGACAACGGCGGCCAGTCTGGTCATCTCTGGGCAGGCCGCAGTGAGGCGTGCCAGAAGATCTCGATGCTCGGGTTTGAGGTTGTCGGGCCTGGTAAGGATCATCCGGGCGAGCCGGCGCGGGGAGATGTGGCTGCGGTCGACGTCCGCGCGGCCTTGGTTGATGTACTTGTGCAGGAGGTTGAGGCAACCCTCGTAGCCGAGGGCCTTGATCTCTTCGAAGAGGTGCGCGACGGGGACGCCGGGGTCCTCGGCTCGACGTTTGCGTAGGTACTCACGGTAGGGGTCGACGAGGCTGGCACGGTACTTGGGGACGCGGAGCATCCGCTCGGGCCGGTCGGCTCGCGCGTAGCGCTTGACGGAGTTCAGGGCCAGCTACAGACGGCGGGCGGATTCGAGCAGGCCCACGCCCTGGTCGAGCAGGTCATGGACCTGGTGCCAGCGTTGCAGGGTCGTCTGTGCGCGGGGCCCGTCGTAGATGGGTGCGTCCAGTACGGGGCCCAGCAGGTGCTGTGCGCCTTTACCTCGCTGAGGGCCGCTTCTCACAGGTTGTGCCATAGGTGCCACCTGTCCGCGACCTGCACCGCGTTGGGCAGGGCGCGGCGGATGGCCTCGGCGTAGGTGGCCGAGCCGTCGCGGCACACGACTTCGACGCCGGGATGCTCCCACAGCCACGCTTTGAGGGTGTCCGCGGTGCGGTCGGGCAGTACCTCGATCCGCTCATGGGTCTCGGCGTCGATCACCAGGGTGGCATAGCGGTGCCGTCGGCACAGAGCAAAATCGTCAACGCCGATCACACGAGGCGTCTGCCCGGTGGGCAACGGGATGCGCAGCCGGGCGCGCAGGGCCGTGTGACGGGACAGGCCCATGGCGAGTATCGCCAGCAAACGCGACCCTGCCCGGCCCGCTAACTCCTTGACCACGGCTTTGACCTGCCTGTTCAGACGGGCCATGCGGCGCTGGTATCGCTCCAGCACCCCGGGAACCTGTTCTCGGAAGGTGTGGCGGCAGCCGCGCGTGGGGCACGCCAGACGCCGCACCCGCACGCGGACCACCACCCGGCGCCCGTCGACTGGAACGTCGGCCGCCGTCCGCCAGTGATAGCCGTGGACCCGTCCCGACGAGGCCCCGCATAACGGGCAGACCGCGGTGTCCTGCGGCGTCCGGGCCCCCACCACGATCCGCTCACCCTGGTCGACCACGTCCTCGACGATCAGCGGGGACAGCCCCGAGAACACCGCCTGTACAAGCTCGCTGATGTCCTCCACATAGGAGTTAGCGGCGCCTCACCGCCCTCCGTCACCACCGAATGTGAGACAGGGCCGTTCGTTTGACAGACCCGGTAGTGCGAGCACGGACACGCCGTCGCCGCAGTGCAGCACGTTGTACATGCCGGGTCGGCCGTCCAGGTCGATGACCGCGTGTTCCTCCACCCGTCCACCACGGGCTGGTGTAGACGGCGCTGACCGCCGTGGTCAGGATCGGCCGGTGGGGGGTCCTGGGACATGGGGCGGACTATAGCTGTATGGGGGGTGCCCACGGCTCGACCGCGAGCAGCTCGGCGGGCGCGTCGGGCGCCGGCACTGCGCGCATGATCAGCGAGCATTCGGTGCCGAGGATCGCGTCCGTGACGGCCTTGCTGACGTGGAATCCCAAGGTCATTTTGCCCGTGACCACGGTGTAAAGCCCAGCAAGGCCGTCCACGCGTTCATGGTCGATCACGTGGTAACCGGGATTGATCATGCCGTTTTCGGCGTGGTCGGTCCCGACGAAGTCGGTCTTTCCGGCCACGTAGGCGACCGCGCCGTCAGCGATGCCCGTTCCAGGGCTGAGCGCCCGCACGGTCTGGTGCAGCAGTGCAGTCGCCTTGCCCAGGTCGACGCCGAAGGCACGGCGGCCGGTGATCTGCGGTTGCATCCCGCCGAAGAACGACACCAGCGCGCCACCGCCGAGCGCGGGCATCATCACCGGGCTGTCCAGCGCGGTGAAGATCAGCCCTCGGCGCAGCGGCAGCGCCGGAAGGTGGATCATCATGTCCAGGCGGGACCGCAGCAGCCCCGCGTGTCGGGAGCCGAGGTCGGACAGCAGGCACTGTGTGCCGGTGCCGGCAGCGATGACGACATGGCGGGCCGTCAGGTGCTCGTGGGCCAGCTCCACGCCGGTGACCTTCCCGTCGGTGTGGGCGATGCGGCTCACGGTGGCGCCGGTCAGGAGGGCGACTCCGGCCGCAAGGCATTGCCCGGCGAGGATGGCCACGACGCGGCGGGAGGAGAACACCCGCTCGCCGACGTTCACGGCGCGGTGTCCGGCTAGCACGGCCGGGTCGACCTCGGGCGCCTCGTCCGGGTCGGTGGTCCGGTAGCCGATGCCGTGCCGGTCGAGCCGGGTAAGGAAGTCCGGCGCCTGCGGCGTGGGCACGAGGTATACCGTCTGGTCGGCGGCGAGTTCCGCGTCAGCCGCTATCGCGCGGAACGCCGGGTACGCCTGCTGGCAGTGGCGCACCACTCGGCCGTGTAGGCGCACGTAGAGCGCCCCGGAGTGCACCATGCCGTGGTTGGCGCTGGTCGCGCCGCTGCCCAGCCGGTCGGCTTCGACCAGAGCCACCGCGTGGCCGCCCCGGGCCAGCCGTAGCGCGGTGAGCAGGCCCGCGATGCCCCCGCCGATCACGATTGAGTCGAAGGTGGTCGTCACTTGGTCACCAGGAAGTTATTGATCACGAGCGGGCACTCTACAAGATCCGGTGCGGTTCAGAGCACCCTCACGTGCGTGGGGAGGACACGCGGCCGCAGTTGAGGCACGTCGCGCATTGCGGAGCACCCCCATGTGCAGACTGACATGGCCTCGATGGTCGTTCTCGCCACGACCGCTGTGCCCGACCACCTCCGAGGCGCGCTCAGCCGCTGGATGATCGAAGTGACCCCTGGCATGTTCGTCGGTACCCTCTCGGCCAAAGTCCGCGACCAACTCTTGGAATGCCGCAAGCGCAGTCGTGGGTGACGGCGCTGCCGTCCTCGTTCAGCCGGGCATGCCGTTCGCGGCAGGCACGCCCGGCCTCACACGCAAGGTTCGGTTGTACCGGATGCGCAGGTCAACGGCCGATCAGTGGCCGATCAGCCGCCGTCGCGCACCAACGCCAACACCTCATCGCGCAGGGTGACCATCCCGGCGGTGTCGGGCGCTTCGACGTTGAGCCGCAGCATCGGCTCGGTGTTGGACGGACGCAGGTTGAACCACGTCGTGCCGAGGGTGACGGTCACCCCGTCGAGCCGGTCGACCTGCGCGGTCGGGTTGTGCCCGAACAGCGACGCGATCCGCTCAAGCACCGCTTGCGGGTCATCGACCTGCGAGTTGATCTCACCGGAAGCGACGTAGCGGGTGTACTGCCCGGTCAGTTCCGACAGCGGCCGGTCCTGCCCGCCGAGCGCGGCGAGGGCGTGCATCGCGGCCAACATGCCGGTGTCGGCCCGCCAGAAGTCACGGAAGTAGTAGTGCCCGGAGTGCTCCCCGCCGAAGATCGCGTTGTGCTCGGCCATGAGCTGCTTCATGAACGAGTGCCCGACGCGGCAGCGCACCGGCACGCCGCCAGTCTCGCGGACGAGTTCCGGCACCGCTTGTGAGGTGATGACGTTGTAGACGATCGCGGCGCCGGGGTCGCGGGCCAGTTCGCGGGAGGCGATGAGCGCGACGATCGCCGAGGGAGGGACCGGCTGTCCTCGTTCGTCGATGAGGAAGCACCGGTCCGCGTCGCCGTCGAAGGCCAACCCGGCGTCCGCGCCGTGCTCGACCACGGCCTTTTGCAGGTCAACCAGGTTCGCGGGGTCGAGGGGGTTGGCTTCGTGGTTGGGGAACGTGCCGTCAAGCTCGAAGAACAGCGGCACGATCTCCAACGGCAGGCCCGGCAGCGCGGCGTCACCGAGCACGGCCGGGGCGATGTGCCCGCCCATGCCGTTGCCCGCGTCGATGACGATCTTCAACGGGCGGATGGCCGTCAGGTCGACCAGTGCCCGCAGGTACCCGGCGTACGCGGAGAGCAGTTCCCGGCGGGTGACGGTGCCTGCCGGTCCGTCGAACCCCGGCACCCCTTCTTCGATCATGGTGCGGATCTCGCGTAGGCCGGTGTCCTGCCCGATCGGGGCAGCACCGGCCCGGCACAGCTTGATCCCGTTGTACTGCGCTGGGTTGTGGCTGGCGGTGAACACCGCACCCGGCATGTCCAGGTAGCCGGCGGCGAAGTACACCATGTCCGTGGAGCCCAACCCGGCGTCGATGACGTTGACGCCCTGACTGGTCGCCCCCTCGGCAAACGCCGCCGCCAGGTCGGGTGAGGATGGCCGCATGTCACGTACGGTGACGATCGACTCCGCGCCAGACCAGCGGGCGAACGCGGCGCCGATCTGGCGGGCAAGGTCGGTGTTGAACTGGTCGGGCACAGTGCCCCGGATGTCGTACGCCTTGATCAGTAGGCCCAGGTCACGCATCGCTTGCGGAAGCCCTTTCAGTAATCCGATCAATAGTCGGATGGCGGGAAGACAACTCCGTGTGGCTCACCGGTAGTGAACACCATGACCCGCACCGGCAGGTCGGCGAGGGCGGCATGAATCATCCCAATCTGCTCGATCGGGGCGAGCGTGACCAGGCAGGTGCTCTGAACCACCCCGGAACTTGTAGAGCCGGAGCAATGTCCTAGGCAGACATATCGACGGTCGGAGACCGGCATGGGTGTTGCGGTCCGTTCGGTCGCGCTATAGCGTAACGCGCCATGATCACTACGCTCGGACGACGGGGCCCGTGCGGCACTAGTCGGACACGGCCTGGGGCCGGCAGCACGCCCCCAGCAATCTGGGTGTCACCCGCTGTGAGGTGAGTTACCGGTCGCAGGCCCCAGTTCGACGACGGGAAGTCGAGTATGGTCGCCGGCCGAGGGCGACCAAAACCGATGAAATAGCCAATGTGGATAGAAGAGGCACTCGTGGGTGAGATCGACAGTCCGAGGTTTGACGCAATATTGTTCGACCTCGGCGGCGTGCTGATGAAGAACCGCGGCCTACAACGGCTAGCCGAACTGACCGGCGAGGAGAACGGCCCGGCGCTACACTCAAAATGGTTTACATCGAAGTGGGTACAGGCCTTCGAGCGTGGCAAGTGTGATGCCGACACCTTCGGTGAAGGTGTTGTGGCGGACTTCGGACTGGATCTCACGCCTGCTGAGTTCGTGGATGACTTTGCTCGATGGCCGGCCGGACCGTTTGCGGGAACGATCGAATTGGTTCGAAGCCTTCACGGGACTATCCCGATGGCATGCCTTGCCAACACAAACCCGGCTCACTGGCAACAGCATCTCGACCGTTGGGGTGTAGTCGACTACTTTGACTGGACCTTTGTTTCGCACGAGTTAGGTTTGATGAAACCTGATCCGGCGATGTTCCGCCACGTGATCCGCACGATTGGTACGACTGCCGACCGGCTTCTGTTTCTTGATGACCACAACCAGCATGTCATGGCGGCCAGAGAGTTTGACATACATGCAGTACAAACTCGAGGCGTGGGCGAGGTATACGAGGCGCTGGTCTCCCTTCTTCCTCCGGACTCGAGTGCGGGCCGCGCCCTCCGGTCCATGCCGTCGCCCGCTCAAGGCAGTTGAGTTCGGTGCACGCTCGACATCGCGTTTGGCTGGCGCCGTCTTGTCGAGTCCTGTATGTAGAGGTTCTCAAGGTCGCTTCCTCATCCGTACTATGGGCACTGGCGCGTGCCGAGGGTGACCCCGACAACAAGTTGCACCTATCGCGGGGTTCGAAAACCGTCGCGACGGTTGTGCACGACCCGGCGGTCAATGGTCTGACATTGCTCGACGATGCCAGCGCCACTCTCCGTCGAGAGGCGCTCACGAGCAGCCGATGGCTCCGGGTGGCGCTGACGCGAAATCCGTTCACGAGGCTGGCCGCCGCATGGCACTACACCGATGTACTCGAACCAGAGCCATTCCGAGTGTTAAAGGTGCCCATGAAGCGGACTGCCACAGGGCGCATCGACCTCAATGCATCGTTTTCCCATTTCGTGTCCGCGCTGGACTCCGACTGGGACGAAATAACTCGTTGCTACGCGTACTACACTCCCCAGACGGAGATTTTCGCTGAGAATGACGTCAACTTCACCCACGTCGTTCCGGTCGAGAATATGGATTCGCTCGGTGCGGTGCTCGCTGCACACGACGAGCGGCTCTCGGGTGCGATCGGCCAAGTCAATCCCGGGCCGGCATTCGACCCGTATTCGTTGTACGACGAGCGATCGACCGAAATCGTTCGCCGGCGCTACGAGTCGGACTTTAAAGCATTCAACTATGACCGAGATATTGTGGAGCCAACTGTGCCGCTACCTCCTTTGGACCCGATGGCCGAGCGCCTCCTTCAAGAGGTGTACGACCGCAGCAGGCGCCTGCACCTGCTGCGCGAGTCCCTCGGACTGCATGACCAGCGGAGGTTGAACGCATGAAGTGCTTGCTGATCGGTGGGGGCCACCGTGGGCTCCATGGGTTCGTCCCAGCGATTCAGGCGTGCGGCTTGGATCTGGTTGCGGTCTGCGACACGGATCCAAGCGTCGAAGGTCCACTGCGTCTCGCACTCGCGAAGATCGGTATCGACGCCGGGCGAGTGAGGCTTCACAGCGACCTCGAAGAGGCTCTGGCTCAGCACCAGCCCGACGTCGCAATCGTAGCGACTTCACCAGCGTCCCACCTGGAGATTGTGAAGACGCTCATCAAGGCCGGCATCCCCATTTTCAAGGAGAAGCCGTTCGCGGTGTCGTTGCGCGATGCGCACGAGCTAGCCGAGATCATCGAGAAGCATGACGCCTACATGAGACTGTCCACTCAGCGGCACTACAGTCCCACGTACCGCCATGCCTCCAACTTGCTGTACGAAGTTGGCCAGGTGACTTCCTTTACGGCGACCGATCATCGGCTCGCAGATCGTTTCGACCTCGGTTGGCGAGCTGAACCGTCGATGATGGGCGGCAACGTACTGGCCGACTTTGGATACCACATGATCGATGTGCTTCAATGGTTCTTCGGCACGCCGCAAGCGGTCGCGGTACAGCCGCAGAAGGATCCCAGGGTTGGGGAGCGGCCGGAACTGGCGGCACTGGTCAAGATCGCGTATCCGCACGACATTGTAGGCACGCTCTCACTCTCGATCTGCGATCCCGAGCGCGTCGAGGCGCTAGACGTGTGCGGACACGCCGGCCGCCTTCGTGTGTCGACCGATTCGTTCACGAGGTTCGCACCCGATGGCGGGGTGGTTGACCGACTCTCACGAGAGCCGCGATGGCCCAGCGGTGTCCTGGAGGTCCTGAAGGTGTTCCTGCAGGATCTCGGACGTAGCGACCTTTCCCGTGCTGAAGCTCAACGTGGCGTTGCCGTCACTGCAGCGATCGAGGCGATGTTTCAGTCGGCAGCGACCGGTCGACAGGTTGTCGTCGCGGCAGATCGGATCAAGTAACCACGTAGCCGCCCGTTTCCGTGGAGACCATCGCAGAGACATCGGTGACTAAGATCAGGCCGATCACGGTCTGGGCAAAGCAGCGCATGCCCGCGCTCATGCCTCGGCCAGGGCATGGTGTTGGGTGTCATGAGCGCCACACGCTGGAGGAGGACTGGCTATGTCTGGTAACGAACGCCTGAGACCGGGTGTCTGTATTCTCGGCACCAGTGCCGGCAGCGGTAAGACGATGATTGGTCGATCGTTGTCGAGGTTGGCGAGCAACAGAGGCTACAGCGTTCATCCGTACAAGGCTGTGTCTCTTGTTGCACGGCCTGTGGCGTCACATAGTGATGAGATCGTTGATGCGTCGCTGGCGATGTTGGCTGCGGCGGCACGAGTGCCAGCCACGAGCCGGCTGCCGATCTGCTCCTTCACCGCACAACCTAGCGGTGACGGCCGGTTCCGCCTAGCGCCTGCTGGCCCTCGAAACGCCGGAACCCAGCAGTCAGTCGACGCGCTGGCCGAGGACGTCCATCTCGATGTCTACCAGCAGTCTAGCGATCAACTCCGATGGGATCTGATCGATGATGAAGACTGTGATCGTATCTGTGCCCGGATCAGGTTCCACATCGATCTCATTCGTGCTGACGAGCACTTTGTCGTCGCCGAAGGTTCGGGAAATCCGACCGACAGTTTCGGCCGAGACATCAACAATCGGCTGGTGTTCAATGTGGTGTCCTCGCCGATCATTCTCGTGACCAATTTGGCGGAGGGTGGCGGCATTGCCTCTGCAGTGGGCACCCTAGCGCTCCTCGATGATGCAACCCGCAATCGTGTGTGCGGTGTCATCGTCAACGGACAGTACCCGGGGTCGTCCGACGAGAAGGTTGCAGCGATGTCCGAACGCGCCACGGGACAGCCATGCCTTGCGGTAGTCAAGCAGCGGCCATCGAATCGCGCATATGAGGATCTTCTGGCGGGCGAGATCGAGAACAATACTCAGAAACTGGCTGAGGATTTGGCGTATCTGTGGGCTCCGTTGGAAGCAGCGATTCAGCCTCCCGTTCAACCACAGCCGGTCGGCGCGGGGACCTCGTCGATGGAAACCAGGGTGAGTGCGTAGTCGGTCAACGACGCCGCTGAGCTGCCGATTTGTGGGACCGAGTGGCCTCTGTGGAGGTGGGAAGAGCGGGTGGAATCACGCCGGTGACCATGGAGTTGCGACGCTTCACGACATCGGAGGAGATTTCACTCGCCGATGCCATCATCCCTCATCCGCGCACTGGCCGTAACAGCAGAACGCCCCGACATGCTCGCCGGCGCTGTCGAGCGCGCCCAGGCTGGGACGCGTTGGTGCCGAGGTGCGAGGTCTCCGAGGTTGCGTAGGCCAGGCGGCTGGTCAACGCGGTGATGGATCTTTCATGAGCAGCTCCGCAGGGTCAGCTCACCTACAAATTACCGCCATCCAATCTTGGTTCGACATCATATAGAGGAGACTGCCCGTGCGGCATACACAAAACGGATCTGTATGGGCTGACGGCGCCATGCGCGAGTGGTCGGACCTGTCGGTGCCATTGATGTCCGACGCCATCCTCCGGGCCGCGTCGGTGTTCGATGGCATTCGCGCTGACTTGACCCCGGATGGACGCATTCGCCTGCTGGCCGGCCGCGCGCATATTGAGCGCCTGGTAAGAAGCGCGCGAATCATGCGACTCCCTCTGGCCTACGACGTTGATGAAATCCTCCTGGCGGCCGCGCGAGTCGCCCAGGTAGAGCTGGCTTCCACTCATCAGCACATCGCCTACGTTCGGCCGATGCTCGTAGGTGCGGCCCTCACCGAGCACGCGAGTCAGACCAGTCTGACCATCGCCGCCTTCGCCCAGGATGACAAGCTGCCGGATCCAATCTGGATGCAGATTGCCGCCCTACGCCGTCCTTCCTCGGATTCAGTGCCGCCCGAGATGAAGGCTGTAGCGAACTACCAGCAGACCCGGATGCTCAGGATGGCAGCGCAGGCTGACGGATACGCCGACGCGCTGTTACTCAACGAACACGGGCGACTTGCCGAGTCCACCGGCGCTGCTGTCGTGGTGGAGCATGCCGGCCGGCTGATCTCTCCACCCACATGGGAGAGCTGCCTTCCGTCAGTAACCATCGAGATCCTCGAACGCCTTGCGCGGGAGATTGGGATCGCCTTCGTACGTGAGCCCGTCCCTCTCGCGTCGGTGCTCGCGGCGGACGGCTTGGCCCTCGCCGGGACTCTGGCCAGCCTCGTGCCGGTCTGCGGCGTTGACGGCGTTCCGATCCCCTCAGGACCGGCCATCGGCCGGCTGCGTGATGCCTACCTCGCCGCACTCCATCCAAAGGAAGAGGACAGTCGGTTCGTAGGCCTCATGGCATATGTTGAATTCTCGGAGCGTGACTTGCTCGAGAAGAATGAATCCTGAGTCATAACTCCTCGGCAATCTCCGGGTATTTCCGCAAATTCCAATTTAGCTAGTGTTTCCTGCCGGAAATTCGCCTACAAGATCGTGCGAGTGATTCGAGGATGGGACTGCGTAGATTCCCGTGTTTGACCTGGGTGTGATCCGTTGGACAGGAGTTGATCCTGTCCGGGAAGGACCACGTCATGGCAGACAAGAAGAACGCTGTTCAGCTTCCGCAGCCGTCGGCGGCGGAGGTGGAGTTCGCGCAGCAGCTGGTCGAGCGGGCCAAGGCCGACGGAGTGTCGTTGGTCGGGCCGGGTGGGCTCCTCGCGGGGATCACCCGCACGGTCCTGGAGTCAGCGCTCGACGCCGAACTGGATGCCCATCTGGACGAGGCTGGTGTCGATGAGGAGTCGGGTCGGCGGGCCAACATTCGCAACGGGCACGGGGCGAAGACGGTGCAGACCGAGGTCGGGCCGGTGCGGATTCAGGTCCCACGGGATCGGGCCGGGTCGTTCACGCCCCGGATCGTGCCCAAGCATGCCCGCCGGTTGGACGGGTTCAACGAGGCGATCCTGTCGTTGTATGCCAAAGGGCTGACCACCGGGGAGATCTCCGCGCACCTGGCGGATGTGTATGACGCCGACGTGTCCCGGGAGTTGATCAGCCGGGTCACCGACAGCGTCGTGGAGGAGATGGAAGCCTGGCGGCAACGGCCCCTGGATCGGGTCTATCCGGTGGTGTTCATCGACGCCCTGGTGATGAAGATCCGGCAGGGGCAGGTCGCGAACCGGCCCGTCTACGTCGTGGTCGGGATCAGCCCCGACAACGGGGAACGCGACGTCCTCGGTATGTGGGCCGGCACCGGCGGTGAGGGCGCCAAGCAGTGGGCCGGCTACCTCACCGAACTGCGTAACCGCGGTGTCGAGGACGTGTTCATGGTCTGCTCCGACGGCCTCAAGGGCATGACCGACGCGATCGAGCAGGTCTGGCCCCGGGCGGTCCGCCAGCAGTGCGTCGTCCATCTGGTCCGGGCCAGCCTGCGCTACACCAACCGCAAGGACTGGCAGAAGATCACCCCCGCGCCGCGGGAGATCTACACCGCCCCCACCGTCGCGGCTGCAGAGGCCCGGTTCGGGGCGTCGGCCACCGAGTTCGGTGACCAGTACCCCGCCGTGATCCGGCTCTGGCGCACATCGTGGCCGCGGTTCGTGCCGTTCCTGCACAACGACCACGAGGTCCGGAAAGTCCTCTACACGACCAACATCATCGAGAGCCTGAACGCACGGTTCCGGCGGGCAGCCCGCTGGCGGGGGCACTCCCCGACCGAGCAGGCCGCGATGAGGGTCCTCTACCTCGTCGTTCAACAGAAACGCCGGGGCGGCGGGAGTATCACTGGCCGGGTTCTACGGTTGGGCCAAGGCCCTCAACGCCCTGATCCTCGCGTACGGCGACCGGATCGCCATCTAACAACCTCGATCACACCACAGGCTCAAACACGAAATCGACACACTCCCGGGCTTGGCAATGCGCCAGCCAGGACCGCGCACACGGCCACGGTGAGCTGCCCGGCCAGGGGGTAGCACCCCGTTACCTAATGAATCCCGAACGGCCCGCGGAGGTCCGCGGGATGCCTGCCCGTTACCTGGCCTTTGAGGTCTCCAAAAAGATCGGCGGCGTGGGCTCGGCGAGCCGTTCGTGTGGTGGTTCGGCTCGGTGAGTACACGCCTGCACACCTTTCGACCGAACCAGGTCTCGTGCAAGACCGGCGGACCTTGGCGGGGCGGACCACCTCGTGACCTTGGGCAGGATGTTGACCGTGGTTGCAGCCCACCCGCACGGCGAACACCTCGCTCACCGGGAGCCGACGAGCTCTGACTGCGAAGACCGGGACCGTGCGGGTCGCTGGGATCGCGAACGGCTCATCCGAGGGTAGGCCACAGAGCCTCGTCATTAGGGCACCGCGCGTTTCCGCCAGGGATGCATGCCCGATGGGGCAGGCGAGGAAGGAGTAGGAGTTGGCGGTGTACTGCGGCATCGACTGGTCGGAACGGCATCACGACATTGCGGCTCTTCGAACTTGAGCGGGGTTCGCGGTTGAGCCGACCCGAGCGTGAGGGGCTCACAGCCCGTCAGTGATCATCTGAGTGTCTAGTTCGGATGGTCACAAGTGAAGGGCTGCGAGCATGGTCAACGATACGACCCGGCTGCTGGGCCTGGACGGCCTGGTCGCTGAGCGGGTCGAGCTGGACGTCACCGGCGTCCCGGTGGTGGACTTGTCCACCGGCTGTGAGCAGGCACGATGCTGCCCGCAGTGCGGACAGCGTGCGCTGAAGGTGAAGCAGTGGACCACCACCCGGCCGCGGGACCTGCCAGTCGGAGGCCGGACGGTGCGGCTGCGCTGGCGCAAGCGTCGCTGGTACTGCCCGACGCCGGGCTGTCCGCGTAAGTCGTTCACGGAGCAGGTCGCGCAGGTCCCGGCCCGTGCCCGGCTCACCACACGGCTGCGGCAGGCGGCCGGGGCGGCGGTGGCAGACGCGGGTCGCACGATCGTGCAGGCCGCCCGGGACCACGGCATCTCCTGGCCGGTCGTCGCTGCCGCGTTCACCGCCCACGCGAAGCGGGTGTTGCCGGCCGAGCCGGAGCCGGTCGCGGTGCTGGGCATCGACGAGGTTCGCCGCGGCAAGCCGCACTGGATCTGGGATGAGCAGGCCGGTTCGTGGATCGTGACTGCAGACCGCTGGCACGTCGGCTTCTGCGATCTGTCCGGTGGTCAAGGACTGCTCGCGCAGGTCGAAGGCCGCACCACGGCGGCGGTGACCGGCTGGCTGACCGCTCGCCCGCCAGCCTGGCGTGAGCAGGTGAAGGCGGTGGCGATCGATATGTGCACCGTGTTCAAGTCCGCGATCCGGCAGGTACTGCCGCACGCGGTGCTGGTCGTCGATCACTTCCACGTCGTGCAACTGGCCAACCGGGCGGTCACCGAGGTCCGCCGCCGCATGACCCTGACCCAGCGGGGCGCCGCGGTCGCGGCAGCGACCCGGAATGGCGGATGCGTAACCGGCTGACCCGCTCGGCCGCCCGGATGGCCGGCAAGCACGTCGACCGCCTCGTCGACACCCTCGAGGCCCTCCCGACGGCGATCGGTGCTCCGATCCTCGCCGCGTGGAACGCGAAAGAAGACCTACTCGACCTACTCGCGGTCGCCCGCACCCAGCCCTACAGGGAACACGTCCACCGGCTGCTGCACCGCTTCTACGCCCGCTGCGCCGCCTCCGACCTGCCCGAACTCCACCGACTCGCCACCACGATCGAGACCTGGTGGCCACAAATACTGGCGTTCCTGACCACCGGCATCACCAACGCCGGCTCAGAAGGCCCCAACCGGGTTATCAAGACCGTCGCCCGCGACGCCTACGGCTTCCGCAACCCCGAGTACCAGCGTCTACGCACCCGCACCGCCACCACCCGACGCCACCGCGGACACCTCAACCCCGCTTAAACTCGAAGAGCCGACATTGCCCTGGTCGACGAGCACGGTCGCCTGGTCGCCAAGGGCCGCATCGGCGACGACCTGGACGGATTCACCACGCTGGTCGAGATGCTGACCGCCGACGGTGACAGCGCCAGGAGCCGATCCCGGTGGCGACCGAAACCCCACGTGGACTGCTGGTCGCGGCGCTGCGCGCAAGCAGCCGGCGGGTGTACTCGATCAACCCGATGGGGGTGGCCCGCTACCGGGAGCGGCACTCGGTGTCGCGCAAGAAGTCCGACCACGCCGACTGCCGGGCACCACCGGCCGCCCACGACGCCATGGCGGCGAATTCATCTTCGGCGACCCGGCCAGCTGAGGAGACCCGGACGTCGCCACGACCACCGACACCCGTCTCTACGGCACCGCGACTGCCCGGGCCTGGCACCGGCTGTCCCGCGGCTGACCCACCGCACCGCCTGGACCGCCCAGCACGGCCCACTGCCGATCATCGACGGCACCGTGATCCTGCTGATCGTCGACCGGCTGCCCTCCGGCGCCACCGCGAAACCCGTCTGGCTCTGGTGGCCCCAACCCGCCGCCACCACCGCCGAGATCGACGTGCTCTGGCAGGCGTTCCTGCGCCGCTTCGACATCGAACACGCCTTCCGCATGCTCAAACAAACTCTCGGCTGGACCAGCCCGAAACTGCGCGCCCCCCACGCCGCCGACCGCTGGACCTGGCTGGTACTGGCCGCCTACACCGAGCTACGCCTCGCGCGAGGCGCCGCCTGCGACCTCCGCCGGCCCTGGGAACGCCCGGCACCACCTGAACGGCTCTCACCCGCCCGCGTCCGCCGCGCGTTTCGGCACCTACGCACCAAAGCCGGCAACCCCGCCGCCGCACCAAAACCGAGCCGACCAGGCCCTGGCCGACCACCCGAACACCCGAACTGCCACCGAGCAGCCCGCCACGACGTCCACATCGTCACAGCCGCCGCCAGCAACAAGCCGAACAGCAGCACCAAAAAGCGAAGACCTCGAATAACCCGAGGCCACGCCGCATCTCGTCGAGCACGGCGATCAGCTCCTTGTGGCTGGTCAGCTCGGTCAACGGGACCCGGTGCGACTCGAAGGTTAAAGATCAAGGTAGCGTGGATCACGGCCACCGGCGTACGCCGTGGCGGACCACGACGGTGGGGGCACTCATGCTGCGGTTCGGCTTGTTCGGCACCGGTCACTGGGCGGCGGAGACGCACGCTGCGGCCATCGACGCCCACCCCGGGGCCACCCTGGCCGGGGTCTGGGGTCGGGACCCGGCGAAGGCCGGCGCTCTGGCCGCGCGGCACGGCGTACCGGCCTTCGACGACGTGGACGCGCTGCTCGGCGCGGTCGACGCGATCGCCGTGGCGCTGCCGCCGGACGTGCAGGCCGAGATCGCCGTCCGGGCCGCCGCCGCCGGCAAGCACCTGCTGCTGGACAAGCCGTTGGCGCTGAGCCTCGCCGAGGCCGACCGGGTGGTCACGGCCGCGCAGGCCTCCGGGGTGGCCTCGGTGGTCTTCTTCACCCAGCGGTTCCACCCGAACGTCACCGGCTTCCTCGCCGCGGCTGCCGCGGCCGGCGGCTGGCAGCATGCCCGGGCCACCATGTTCGCCTCCATCTACCAGCCGGGGAACCCGTACGGGGACTCGCGGTGGCGGCGGGAGCACGGGGCCCTGTGGGACATCGGGCCGCACGCCTTGTCGCTGATTCTGCCGGTGCTCGGCCGGGTCACCCGGGTGGCCGCGATGAACGGCCCGAGTGACCTGGTGCACCTGCTGCTGACCCACGACGGGGGCGCCACCAGCATCCTGTCGCTCACCCTGGACGCGCCGGCCGCGGCGGTCACCCGGGACTTCGTCTTCTTCAGCGAGAACGGCACCACGACCGTCCCACCCGGTGACGGCAGCGCGCTCCGGGCGTTCGGCACGGCGATCGACCAGTTGCTAGAGGAGGTCGAGGCGGGCACCCGGGACCATCGCTGCGACGTCTGGTTCGGCCGAGAGGTGGTCGGGGTGCTGGCCGCTGCCGAGACGGCCCGTGCCGAGGGCCGCACCGTCGATCTCTGAGCCGGCCGACCGGCACGCGGTGGACCAAGGGTCGCGGTCGTCCCGGCCAGCGGCGACGGCGACCTGGGCCACGGCGGCGGCGAAGGGCCGGTCAGGCCAGGGTGTTCAGCGCCTGCGCCAGCGCGGTCCGGCTGTCGAACTCCTCTACCGGCAGTGCCTTGAGCATCTGCAACATCTCGGTGCCGCCGCCGTTTCCTGGCACCATCGGATGAGGTCCTCCCGCGAGACCGGGTAGTCGAGCCCGGCCAGGAACTCCTGCCACTGCACCCCGGTGACGGTCATGCCGCCCCGCGTACCCGCTTCCCTCGCCGCCATGCCCGCCGGTGGCGAAGGCCCGCCGGGTGGCGGCGGGCAGGCCCGGGTGGGGGCGGTTTGCCCGCAGGGGTCCCGGGTAGCCGCGGGCATGCTGGTACAGCGGCTCGGTGACCCGAGCGACTTCGACCCGTTGCTGGACCGCGTCCGAGCCGCCCGGATCGTGATGATCGGTGAGGCGACGCACGGCAGCTACGACTACTACCGGTTGCGCGAGTAACTGACCCGGCGGCTCATCGCCGAGCAGGGCTTCGACTTCGTCGCGGTGGAGGGGGACTGGCCGGACTGCGACCGGGTGCACCGCTCGGTGGTGGGTGCCGCCGACGGGGCGGCCGACCCGGTGACCGCCCTGGAGGCGTTCGACCGCTGGCCCACCTGGATGTGGGCGAACGCCGAGGTGGCGCGCTTCTGCCGGTGGTTGGGCGCGTGGAACCTGGAACGGCCGGCGCGACCGGTGTGGTCGGCAGAGCCGTAGCGTGACGACGGCCGACGTGCTCGACGGTGGCGCGCAGCGCCCCGCTGGCGGCCAGGTCGACATCCTGCCGGTTGTTGCACCACGACCAGTCACTCTGATGTCGCAGCATCTCCCGCACGTAGGGATCGCACAGCACTCCCTCGCGGTCACCGTCTTTAGGGCGGGTGGTCGCATCGACCACCTTAGCAGCGAACAGCAACGCTGCGGCGCACCTCGTCGGCACCGACGACACATCTACCTGCGTCAAACCTTTAACCGGGAACACGACGCCACAACCATGTGGCCCGCCATATCCGCTGCGGGTAGGATGCGCGCTCGGCGAAGGGGACCGCCTTACTCTCCCTGCGTGGAACTATCCCTCGACTCTGCGTTCGCGGTCTTCGACGCCCAGGACTCCGGGTGCGTCTCCTACGGCGTCGAGGCGTCCGGACGCCGCTGGTTCGTCAAGACCGCCACCACCGCGGCCAGCCGCCGTTCCTTGCTGCGGGCCGCCCGGTTCCACGCCGCGGTCCAGCACCCGGCGATCGTGCGCCCCGAGCATGTCCTCGACGGGCCGACGCTGGTCTACCCGTGGCATGACGGCACCGTGCTGAACCACGCCACCGTCCACGGCTCGGACCGCAGCGCACTGCACCGGTTCCAGCAACTGCCCCTGCCCGACGTCGAAACGGCCATCGACACCATCCTCGACGCGCACCTGGCCGTCACCACCGCCGGCTACGTCGCGGTCGACCTCTACGACGGCTGCTTCCTCTACGACTTCCACGCCCGCCGACTCCGCCTGATCGACCTCGACGAGTACCGGCCCGGGCCGTTCACCCTCGACACCGACCGCCTCCCCGGAGCCCGCCGCTACATGGCCCCCGAGGAATTCGTCCGCGGCGCCGTCATCGACCAGCGCACCACCGTCTACACCCTCGGCCGCGCCATCCACCACCTCCTCGACTCCCCACCTGGCTGGCGCGGCTCCCGCCACCAGATGCAGGTAGCCGTGAACGCCACCGCCACGACACCTGCCGACCGATACCCGGACGTGGCAGCACTCACCGCCGCCTGGCGCACCACCCTGCCGAGCGCGTAGCCCGGGAGCGCGCATCGCGATCTTCGATGATGTGCGCGGTGTGTGCTCTCCAGCGGATGCCACCCTGGGTGAACCGGTGCCAACGCGGGTCACTGCGGCCCACGGCCGGTCGCAAACCGGGGTTCGTGTGCTCTAGGTGTGGTCCTAGGCTGGGCGAACGGGGGTCCGGGGAACGTGGGTAAACGTGGGCCACTCCCTGCCACCCCAGGTGAACCCCCAGGTCGCTAGACTAGGCCCTCGCGCCCTCGTAGCTCAGGGGATAGAGCATCGGTTTCCTAAACCGTGTGTCGCAGGTTCGAATCCTGCCGGGGGCACCAGGCAAAACGTAGATCCTTTGATCTTGCGCCTGCCCGCTTGGCATCACCTTGGCATCACGACTTCTGCGACACGCCGATTTCGGGCTGCCAGATCAGGCCCGGTGGGGCCCCAACTCCCACCGGGCCGACAGCCCGGCCTACCGAATCCGGTGCACGTTCGAACCGCGCTCACCCACCTGCGCCGATCGCTTGTCCAGTACCGCCTGGGCGCGGGCGAGGGTGCTCTCCGCCGACCGCGCGGCGGCCAGCTGTCGCTCGGCTGCTCCGACCCGTCTGGCCGTCGAGCGAGCGAGCCGGCTCACCGCGGCGACATCGACGCAGTGCTCGTCGAGCGCCTTGCGCATCGCGTTGAGAGCGTCCTTGACCTCGTTCAGGGCGGCCGTGGTCTCGGCCAGCTCTTCCTTCACCGAGGACAGTTCAGGGAGCCTGGTCGCTCGGTAGTTGCCCTCAAGGAGAGCGGAGCTAAGGAGCAGGCAGAGAGCCGTCAGGAACAGTAGGACGGCGAGGGCGGTAGCCGTAGCCAAGACGGCGTCCGACGCTTTGATGCGGAAGATGAACAACGTGGCCAAGCCGCCGACGATCCCGAACGCGAACAAGCCGGTGATGTAGCCGGCGATCCTCCAAGCAATGACCTTGCGCATGGTGACTCCAACCATGGTTGAGCGCGGGGAAGGTTGGAGGTACGGAACCTCCCAGGCGGGACGCCGTCCGGGCGTCTGCCCTCGTGTGGCCGTTGCGGGGGCCGCTGAGGGTTGGTCAGGCCGGACGCGTGCCGGGAATCGGCTGGCGGCCGGCCGCCGCACTGTTGGAGTGGTGCATCGTTCCCAGCGCTACCAGTTGCGGCAGCACCGGCGAGGCGGCGTGCAGCATGCCGGACCCGGCGGTGGGGCTGGGAGAGCTGATAGAAGACTGCGCAGGCGGCTCGGCGGGCTGGTTGTGCTGGTGCGCCCCGTCGCCAGCCGGCCAGGAGCTGCCATCAAGGCTGCCGGCGACCCGGGTAACCCCGCCGTGCGCGCCGCGCCGCTGGTCGACTGCCGTTCCCCCGGGTGCCACTACGTGCGTCCCACTGGCGGCGGCCGGGTGAAGCGATGCGGGACTGGGGGCCGCCGGTTGGCCCGCTGAGCTGTCGTCCGGACTCATCGGCGTGACGGTGGGAGGCGCGGTCGGGTCGGCGGGCAGCGGTGGATTCCTCAAGATAGGTCCGGTCACAGGCCCGATGGCGTCCGTAACCGGCCCGAGGATCGGCGAGAGGACCGGCCGCAGCGGTTCCACCACCAGTTTCACTGTGGGAGCCAGAATCGGCCACACCGGGTCGACGACGCGCTGAACCAGACCCCCGGTCGAGACCAGCACGCTGTCGACGACAGGAACCCGGCGGATCTCCTCAGCGACCGGACGCGTGGCCTCCAAGAGCGGGTCCGTGACGGGAGCGGCGGCACCGGCTGCCGCATCGGTCAGCTCGCCGAGTGCGCCGAGGACCGGCCGGGGCCGCTCAGCAGATTCGGTTCGACGAGGCCCGGGCGAGCCAGGGGCCGCCGGGCGCTGGTGGCGAAGCGTGCGCGAGGTGGCCGTGTCGCCGTGGTCGGAGTTCGCCGGTTTCTCGGCGGCGCCGCGGGCCGGCTCGGCGGTGTTGTCTCGGTGCGGGTCGCGGGCTGGACGCGCGCCCGGGTATGTGCCCGCCTCCGCCGGGGGACGGTCGGTGCGTGTCCGTGGTGCGGACGGGAGTGAGCGTGCGGGCACCTCGGGAAGGATGACGTCGACCAGGCCCTCGATGCCCTCGACGAGGTTCTTCACGACGGTGGGCCGGGGCTTTTCAGCTGCGGCGGCGTCCTGAGGTGCCACGGCGTCGAAGGCGAGAGCGGCGCCGATCATGCCGAAGGTGAGCGCGGCTAGGCGGAGGCCGAGGCCTACCCGTCGCTTGCGCATCGCAACAGCACCCCCCGACGGCTGAGAAGACAGAACCCGTCGCAGGGAGCACGAGCCGTCGTGAGCGGCAAGTCCCATGGACGGGATAGGTGCCTACTTTTTCTCGGATCTTGCATGTTGCAATCCCGAGCGGAACAACTATTCGCGATTTGCACAGACGGAACAACGCCTCGAAGTCACCCTCACCGCCAAGCATGATCACTAGAAGTGAACACGGGGTCGTGAACTCCTAGGAAGCCGCCCCGCCTGGGCGGCCACTGCTCACGTTCCGTGCTTGCCACCGGAGCAGAGCGGCACGATTCGAGTCGCACGCTCCCAGTAGGGTGCCCCAGGGGGCAGACTGTGATCCGCAGGGCGGCCGCGCGTCCGTAGTCGACATCGGCCGGCGACTGACGTCACCGCCGCCGACGTCGCGGCTGGCGGGCACGAGCCAGCGCCACAAAAGCGCTCGCCTGGACGATTGCCGCAGCGATAGCCGCATTGCGCGGGGCGTCCCACCCCTGCCACACCTCATCGCCAGCGATCCAGAACACGGTAAACAGCGCCACCGCGACACAAGCCCGGACCAGTAGCCGGGTCCGAGCTGCCACAACGTGCCGGGGCAAGTGCCGACGCATCCGCACCGCTCCCGGGTTGTTGCCGTTATGGGCGACGTTGTGCACTGGACGCTCGGCGATGATCGCCGACCGCTCCGCATCCAGCACGTCGGCCTCCGAATGCCACACCTGCGGATCCCGTTCCCAACAGGCGACGTCCGGCGCCCACGTCTTCTCGTTCAGGTGCTCGGCCCACCGGGCGACAGCCGTGCGCTCGGTGATCCCGATGTAGAGCAACCACTGCCAGCCGCCGAGCATCCAGGCCAGGAACCGCCGCCGCCACCCGGACTCGCGGGGCAGGTCCCCCCAGGCCCGGTACATGCGCCACTCCCCGCATGGCGCCCAGGAGACAGGACGAGTCGCGGCCCCACCCCATCTGGACGTTCGTCCCGTCATCGGTCGTCCGCCTTCAGATGCACAATCACGGGAGCCGGGATGAACCGCTCGACCCGCTGAGCGCCGCGCTCGGTGTACTGGTGCTCGACGTCGACCACGCGGTAGCGGCGGCGGCCGCGGAGCGTGTGCTCCAGGACCACGGCCTGGCCCTCGTTCGGCACGGCGCCGCTTTTCGTCTCGCCAACCTCACGACCGTCGAGGTGGAAGTGCAGGGTCATCAGCATCTCGGGCTCCTACGAGTCGTCGCCGCGGTAGACGTAGACGCCGCGCGGCCCGGCAGGCTGGTGAATCTTCCGTTCGTCGACGGCCTTCTTCAGAGCCGGGTAGATGGAGGTGCGTTCCTCCCACGCCGTGCCCTCGGCGGTCATGCGAGCCAGGATTCGGCCCGGCTTGATGCCGGCCGAGCCGGCGTCCTTGATGATCTGGAGCATCCGGTCGTAGCGGCTCACCTTGCCGGGCTCCTCCGGCTCGGACGGCTTGTACTCGACCTCCTCGGCGGTCGCCTTGTTGAAGTGGGAAACAATCGCTTCCCACTCCTCGGCGTACGGGTCAGGCCGGGCATTCGCCGGCTGACCGTCGCGCGCCGGGCGGGTGCGCTTGCGCTCGAAGAAGCGGCTGCTGCGCGGCCTGTCTCCGCGGGGGGCCTGCGGCTTCCCGCCAGCCGTAGGGATGCGCGGCTTCGTTGTCGCTGGCACGCCGGCCGCCACCAGATCGTCATCGCCCGGAGCCTCGTCGTCGGTCCAGTCGTCTTCGAGGTTGTCGCTGTAGAGGTGAGCCGCGCGCTCCTCGCTCCAGCGATCGGTGTAGCCCTGGCCGTCGCCGAGCGCCCGCACCGCAGCGTCGACATCGGCGGCGCCTGCCGGGTCGAGCGGCGCAGGGAACAGGGCGTGCTCCTTCGCCGCGCGGTAGATCAGGTCCAGGCACTCCTGGTCGTCGCCCATGAAGAACGACTTGCCAGGGGCGATGCGACCGCCGTCGCCGTTCTGCACGAGCACCGCACCCCGGGTGGCGAAGTTCTTCAGTTTGGTCAGCAGCTTGGCCGCCACGGTGTTGCCCTGGAACACCGACTGGGCGTCCTGGGGGTTGGTCACGCCGAGGCCGATCCTCATCTCGCACTGCGACTTGAGGTCGCCGCCGCCGGTCATGGTGACGGTCGCGCGTTGGGTCGCCAGGACGAAGTCCACCGCCTCGCTGCGGCCGAGCTGGATGCACAGGGTCAGCAGTGCGACGAGGTCGCTCAGCTTCAGGCGGCCCTGCGGCTTGGCGTGTCGGCCGACGAGCGCGGCGACCTCGTCGCAGATGATGATGACGGCAGGGCGTCGGCGGGACGGCTTGACCTTAGTGCCGCCGTAGCCGGCGTTGCTGCGCTGCTCGATGAGGGCCTTCGCGGCGGTCAGCATCCGGTACGCCTCGGCGGCCGTCGTGGCCACCCAGTCCAGCACCGGCCGCTTGACGGTGCCGTCCAGCCACGGGCGCAGCCAGGGCTTGGCAGCCCGGCCGCCCTTGAGATCGATCATCCACAGCACGACGTCGGTGCAGCGCGACAGCTGGTAGATGATGACGTTCAGGAGGTTGGTCTTGCCTCGGCCCCTGACACCGACGATCAGCGCGGCGATCTCGCGCAACCGCAACAGGATCGGCGCGCCGTCGGCGAACAGGCCCACAGGGAACGCGTCATTGACCGACAGCTCGGTGTGGTCCTCCGGCATGGGGAGGGTCTGGGTGAGGATGTCCTCGACGTCGAAGTAGATCCACACCTCGCCGGCAAGTTCCCGGCCTCGGTTGTCGACGGCGGGCTCCACGGTGATTGACCCGGCCGCCATGCCGGCGGCGATTTCGAGGTCCTCGGCCTTATTCGCCAGGGTCCGGGCCTTGATCCGGCCGTTCGCGGGCAGGGACATGTTGACGGCGAAGCCGGCGCGGGTGGGCACCCGATCCCGGTAGCGCATGCCCTTGATGCCGATCGCGGCGAGTAGGGCCTCCCACTTCGCAGCCTCGGGGTTGACCGGGGTGGTGGGGGCGGGC